>NZ_DAMDAY010000022.1:0-27028 GCF_032093475.1 Lysinibacillus sp.
CATATCTCACCTTGCCAAATGCCTTCTTGTCGTATCTGTTCCCACATCTCTAAATAGAAAGGCAATTCATGTACACCCGATTGCAAAACGGCGGGCGTTTTTCCAACCACTTCATCTCGTGTATAGCCTGTCACAAATTCAAAGGCGGGATTCACCATTACTATTTTTTTGTATTCATCCGTAATCATGATACCTTCAGATACATTTTCGAAGATTTTAAGTACTAAGGTCGTAGGATATTTTGAAATCAAATTCAACTTATCCATACTTTCCCAATTATTCACTCCGTTCATGTTTCCGCTCCATCCTATCTCTCTATACTCCCTAAGAAGGGCATTTCGTCAATCGGTATGTAATCCATTACGCCTCAGCGTAAATTTTCGCTGACGCTTCGCTTTCGCGTAGATAAAAATGCATCTAGATTTTCAAGCTTCCTTGAAAAGCGCCACTCCAAAATTTTAGGACACCGGCTGAAATGGAAAGAAGATGTACGTATTCTTATCACCTTTAGGATTGATACCTGAGGCTCGACTTATTTATCTACTCAAGATCTACATACATTATATTGTTACGATAACCGTTTAGATATTGTGACTTAGAAGCGGTAGCGATAGAGAGAGCACTGATTTAGCTATTCTCAAACGTATCGCGCATACCAAGACTTGATTAACAAGGTTACTTTTTCCTCATGAACTCAAAATAAAAGCTCTCCACCGAGTTGGAGAGCGCTTGTTATTCATAGATAAGCATCAAAAAATTCCATAAGCCATGTTTTGTTCCCGAGTACTCAAACAGCTTGCGCCTCGTACGATCAGGTGGTAATCATCTATCTACAGAGCAAACTCTGTCCCTCTATCCGTTCAATTCCTTCTAGAGAGTGCCCCTACCATAATTTGGGTTTCTCACTCGTGGGGTTTACCTCGTTCCACCTTGCAAGTTTCCAAGCAAGCTTCGTCACTGTGGCACTTTCAGGAAGTGTCAACCATATCCAAAGACGTAGGTTTTCCTTCCGCCGTCAGCCTGAACAGCTGCCTTACCTTATTTTTTCAGTAAGCACGAACACTACGGCCATCTCAGAACCGTGTGAGCATGGACTTTCCTCTACGACGTCTAGCGCCGCAGCGATTACCAGAATTTCATGATGATACGAAAGATTATACTAGAGTTTTATGTTAAATACAATATAAATGACTAAATTTATTCGTATAGCTTGCTACCAAATACATGTTTTTCTAAATTAGATAGACGTTTTAAAATATCAAAGTTAGTTGTACCAGCTGTTGCTGAAGCAACTGGTTGTCTCTTTGGTGTACTATCAATTTCCTCTTTTAATTGTCTATTTTCTTCACGTAGTTGGGCCACCACTTTTTCAAACGTTTCATAGTCTTGAATAATTTCATCAAGAAAAGAATCTACATCTTCTACATTATAGCCTTTAAAATTCTTTTTAAATTCCTTTTCAAGGATCATTTTTGACGTTAATTTAATGTCCATTCACATCGCCCTTCCTCACACTACATACACGAATACATTATAGCACACTTCATCACATTATATCGTCTGAAAACACCAATTGTAAGGATAAAGTTGTCGATTCTTGCGCTTACCCAGGAAATTATTTCTTATTTCCTAGTCTGTGCAATCGCTTTTCCCATGAAATTTCCCATTTTTGTTTTTGTTCTGCTCTCCATTGCTCATTATTTCGAATTAGACGTATGCCCTCATGCGTATAGTAAAGGGCCTGCTCATAATCTTTTATTTGATGCTCATAAAGTATGGCTAGCTGCTCAAGGACATGTAACTTTGTTCTTGCTTCTACAAAATGGAGAGAGGCCACAAATGAGTCAATGGCTTCACTATAGCGTTTACTCTTTTTATGCTGTAAGGCTAAATAATATTGAGCATGGCCTGCTTCTAGTGCATCAAATTGAGTTGTCACCTTTTCTAATACCCTAACACTTTGGGTGCTTTCTTTTAAATCACCATACCATTTCCCAATATTAGTGAAGGTTTTTGCGGATTCTTCATGGTCTTCCTCAAACAATAAATGTGTAGAATGACTATAAAGTGTGATAAGGGACAGTAAATCCCACTCGTTATGAAGCAAAACCTTCATAAGGGCATCTGGTATGCCGCTTTTCACAGCATCTAAATAAATAATAGGTGCGAGATGACCTGGAATATCTCCTTTTCGAGAAAAACCAAGTTTCTCTTCCTCCACAGATTTTAATTTTAAGCGCTCCATATCATTTTTCCATAAACGCTTCGAACTATGCAACAAATCTATTTGTCGTTGTGATCGTAATTTCGGTAACGTTTTCTGGTGAAGCGTCCAACGTGTTTCAAGCTGTGGCCAATCAAAGCTTTTTCCATTATAGGTAATAACGGTCGCTGTTTTTTGCCATAGCTTAGATTCAAACAAAAAAGCTGCCTCGTGTGCAGGGTCAGCAAGAATATATTGGGTCAACTCAAAACCTTCCTCTGCCATTTCTAAAAAACCGAGCAGAAAAATATGCGTTCCCACACCCTTTAAGCCGGTTGTTTCTGTATCAAAAAATAATACAGGTTCATTTATATCAAGCGCATAAGGGTGATGAAAATCGGCACCTTGCCATTTTTTCAAGGCATCAAAAAATGACCGTAGCTGATAATGGCCATGCTGATAAGAAAATGGATAGTGTACTTGACGCTTAAACACAATGCCAAAGTCATTTTCAACAACCGTTAGTCCTGCTTTTTGCCATTGCTCTGTATAGCTTGGCTTTGCAGGCTTTTGAAAAGCGGGTTCTTCCACCTTTTGTTGAGTCGCTGGTTTTTTACCAAGCATTTTTTTCATTTGGAGTATTTTATTTTCGTAAGACATGTATTTCACTCATTTTCTGCTTATAGTTAAGACATCTCTCTAGCAAGAGTAACACGATTTATTAGCTCATTCAAAATATTCTTTGCTCTAAACACATATGTAGGAGTTAGCTCGTGATTCTAAACATCCTTATCCTTTTTCCAATCATAGGGAGTTTTAGACCAATTAAAAAGTAATAGGGCAAAGAGCAGCACGATCATACTAATAATCATAATGGATAAGCTTTCCTTCCATTTCAATTCGTCATTTGAAATATATTGAAAACCTGTTCTAAGTAGAAAATAAATGATGGGGTAAAAGAAATAATGTAACTGATTCTTTTTCGTACGCTCTGCTCATCCTCTCTTACCCTTTCCTTCAGTAAAACCCGTAGCATGGCGGCACAAAAATGGAAGAAGGCTTAGGGAACTTATACTGTCATCCCTTAAGCCTTCTATATTTTACTTTTGAGTTAATAGCCGAAGTAGTACTACTACTCTCTTCTTCCCTTCTTGCAAACTGTCTTGTGCACCAATGCATGATGGACAGCCAGACTCACAAGGACAACTTGAAACATGCACTAATGTTTTGATTATAAGATCTTCCCATAAGTCATAAACCTTTTCACTTAAACCAATACCACCAGGATACTTATCATAAATGAAAAATGTTGGCAATTCATTATGTGAAGCTTTTACTTGTGGTACGACAGCTACATCGCTACTGTCGCACTGAATAAATATTGGAATAAAGGCATTCATCGCATAAGCTGCTCCAGTCATCGCGTCCGTTAATTCTGCTTCGGACCATTGATCTACTTTGTTGAACGATAACCAAGACGAGCTTGTATGCATTTCATCTGGCGGTAGATGAATAGGTCCAGACCCGATATTGTCATGTGTGCCGAAGCGGATTTTCTTGAAAATCGTTGCCTGTGCCACTAAGCCAACATCGCCAAAACCAATCGTACCACCTCCATAATGACGACTACGATCCTCCTCTAGCACCTTCATCTCAACTGCTAAATTAGCATCTGTATAATAATCTACATCTACTTCACGGACATAGGCTTTCTTTTCTTCCCAATCAAGTTTCTCTACTTGAAATTGAATACCTTGATGCAGGTATATAGCTTCTTCGTGTAACAGGGTCATCGCACTATGACGATCCATTTCACCAATCACCTTTGTTTGGGCAGGAATGGACAGATCAATTATGACCACATTTTCCTGGGACGCTGAGCGCAAGCTTATATCGTGCGCGGGGAAACGGTCACTCATCCAATGCCACTTATCACTCGTCTTAAAGACAACCCCTTCTTCCGCTAAATAATCCAATAAATCCTGGATGTCATATTCTCCATACATATCGCCTGTTGAAAAAGGTAGCTCGAAGGCCGCACATTTTAAATGATCCATTAAAATCAACATATTTTCTGGATAGATACGCGCTTCCTCTGGCGTACTCCCTAGTAAAAACAACGGATGATTCACCACATACTGGTCTAATGCGGAAGATTGGGCAACATAAATAATCAATGCCTCATCCTGACGTCTTCCTGCACGTCCTGCTTGTTGCCAAGCACTCGCAATATTTCCCGGGTAACCGGTCATAATACACGCTTGTAATTGGCCGATATCCACGCCTAATTCTAATGCATTAGTGCTAACTACCGTTTGGATTGTGCCATCACGCAGGCCTTTTTCAATGACGCGGCGCTCAGATGGCAAGTATCCCCCTCGATAACCACGCACAGATTCATCAAGCAGCTTGTTTCGTGTAAGTTCCTTTAAATAGGTCACAATCATCTCAACACGCACCCGACTTTTAGCAAAAATGATCGATTGAATGCCAGCAACATAAAGTCTTTTAGCTAAATCACTGACCTCTAAAACGGCACTCCTACGCACCCCAAACGTTTTATGAATAATAGGTGGGTTGTAAAAAAGGAAGGTTTTTTTGCCAACTGGTGCACCCGAATCAGCAATGAGCGTATGTGGTTCATTCGTCAGCAGCTCTGAAAGCTCCTTAGGATTTTTTATAGTAGCAGACGTACAAATGAACACAGGGTTACTGCCATAAAATTCACAAATACGCTTTAATCTACGAATAACATGTGCCACATGTGAACCAAATACCCCTTTGTAGGTATGCAGCTCATCAATTACGATATATTGTAAATTTTCAAAGAGGGATACCCATTTCGTATGGTGTGGCAATATACCTGAATGAAGCATATCAGGGTTTGTCATAACAATGTGCCCTGCCTTGCGAACCTTTTGACGAATGCCTGGAGCCGTATCTCCATCATACGTATAACTCAATATCTCCTCACCACTTAGCTCGATAAGGTCATTTAGGTCATTTTTTTGATCTTGCGCTAATGCCTTTGTCGGAAATAAATAAATGGCACGCGCGTTTGGATCTTCCAATATTTTTTGCAACACTGGTAGATGATAGCAATACGATTTACCAGATGCAGTTGGTGTAACCGCAGTAAACGATGTACCACACTGCGCCAAATCAAAAGCCTCTCTTTGATGGGTGTAAAGTTGCTCAATGCCTCTTGCCTGCAATGCCTTCACTAATGAAGGGTGTAAATTTTCCGGGAAAGGTGCATATTTGGCAGGTCGGCCCTCCAATGTTTGCCAATGAAGAATACGCTCTTTTAATTCTTCATCATATCTCCACTCTTGTAAAAGCTCACTAATCGTTCGTTTCTTCGTTAGCATCCGTTTCTCCCTCCCTTACCAATCGTTCAAAGATTTTTAATGTATAGGAGGTAGAATGAATCGCATCTAAAAAACGTTTTTTACTTGTTTCTTTATAAAAAGACTGCACAACAAATTGCTCCATCGATTCTACCGCTGAAGCAATTTGTTGAGTATGCATATATTTCGGTCGATTTTGTTCAATCCATTTATTTGCTTCTTGCTGCCATTCCTTCAACAGCTGGTGAATTTTATCAGCGTGTGGTTTCACCTCTTGAAAAAAATCTGGCGTCCGGTCTTCTTCACGCATTTGCCAGAACCTTGATACACTATGTTCACATTCATCTATTAATTGGGCTGTTTGCTGAATCACTAACAATTTTGCACCTCATCTCTCATCAATCACGTAAGCAAATATATTTCGTAGTCATTGCATATATATGGTGAGTATGTCTTGTCCATCAAATCAACTACGGAAATATCACTGCATTGACACCATTCACCGTACTTTTGTGGTAAAAATTGTATCAATTTTAATGCTATAGCGATAGTTCAATTGCTTATGAGATAAGTGTACCAAAGTCTATCATTTTTCACTACTAGTAGGCGAACAAGCATTCTTTACTTGCCAGTTCTTTTCTGCTAAGCTTACTTTCTGGCTAACCGCTTTAAGCTGCATAAAAAAGTGCAAACTCTGTGCATTGTTTTCCAGGGACACTCTTGTGAAAAGTAATTGATTGACCAGATCTAACTGCGCAACTAATTGTTTTAACTTGTTCAAAATAACGCCTCCTTTGCTTTAACTTTAGTATTCCTCGAATGTATAGAATTACCTTCAAGGGTGACAAAATAAGCGTAAGTTAGCTGAAAGAAGAAGATTTTCGATAAATTTTTAATAGTGAACCTTCAACCTAAAAAAGCGTCATGAATGAAGGGTCTGAATGTGAAAAGATTTCAACCCGATTTCGTGTTTCATTTTATCAGTTATTTTGACGATTCGAGTAATAAAGGAGCTGGCGAATTTTCGACGCAATTTGTTCTTCATTATCTTTCGTTATCTACTATTCTAGTAGCGGTAACATAATAAATGGAAGTAGAGAATAGCTATAAAAACATGGTAAACTAATGATTAGAAATGCAGTATGGTAAAGGGTGAGCTTAATGACAATTCGTTATCCAAACGGGAAATTGTATACCCCCAATGCTTCTGTACAGAAAACAGAAAAAAAAAGTAGAAACAAAGATTTGTCTTTTAGTAATCGTGGAAAGACGCTAGAAGATGAAATTAATGAAGCAAACGACTATTATATAAAAAGGCGACTTGCTATCATTCATAAGAAACCTGTTCCTGTGCAAATCGTCAAAGTAGAGTATCCTTCGAGAAGTGCTGCTGTTATTCGAGAAGCATACTTTCGAACACCTTCCACAACCGACTACAATGGTGTTTGGAATGGGCATTATATTGATTTTGATGCAAAGGAAACTGCTTCCAAAACGAGTTTCCCCTTAAAAAATATTCATGAGCATCAAATGACCCATATGCAGCAAGTGACGGAACAAAATGGTGTGGCTTTTATAATCGTTCGCTTTTCTGCTTTTGAACGTTATTTTATTGTGCCATATGAAGTTTTACAAAAGGCCTGGCAAGCAATGGAGAATGGCAGTCGGAAATCGATACCCTTTTCAATGATTGAAGAAGAGGCATATGAAATTCCTACGACTTATTATCCACGTATCGATTATTTGCCCATCATCCAACGATTGATCGATGCGAAATGCTGCAGGTTTGAAAGTGAGGAGAAATAAGAATGACTGAACGTCGTCGAACACGTGGAGAGCATCAAAAAGCTCTCGCTGAAAAAAATAAAAAGAAAAAGAATAAACCAACTTCATCCGCTAAGACATGGTTTAAACGTATTTTCTTAGCGATCTTAGCTATCGGTGTGGCAGGCTTCATAGGAGGAGCTGGGTTATTTGCCTACTATGCTAGCACAGCACCAGAGCTTGATGAGGAATTATTAAAGGACCCTGTTTCTTCAGAGTTCTACGATAAAAACGGTGAACTATTCGCAACAATCGGTGCAGAAAACCGTAAATATATAAAATATGAAGATATACCAGAAGATATGGTTAACGCTATTCTAGCAACGGAAGATGTACGCTTTTTCGAGCATC
Organism: Lysinibacillus sp.; assembly: GCF_032093475.1. Classification (NCBI taxonomy): domain Bacteria; kingdom Bacillati; phylum Bacillota; class Bacilli; order Caryophanales; family Bacillaceae; genus Lysinibacillus; species Lysinibacillus sp. The sequence continues at coordinate 7,729 of NZ_DAMDAY010000022.1, forward strand.
ACGGGATGGATTTTTATCGTTTAGGTGGTGCTATTCTTGCCAACTTCCGTGATGGCTTCGGTGCTCAAGGTGCATCTACCCTAACACAGCAAGTTGTGAAAAACTCTTTTTTACAAAATGAGAAAAAATTAAAGCGTAAAGCACAGGAAGCATGGCTAGCCTTTCAGTTAGAGCGTAAATATTCAAAAGAAGAAATTTTTGAAATGTACTTCAATAAAATGCTCATGTCAGGTCGTATTTATGGCTTCGGAACAGCAGCACAATATTTCTATGGGAAAGAATTAAAAGATTTAACATTAGATGAAGAAGCCTTATTAGCAGGGTTAGTACAACGACCTAATGCTTATAATCCATTAAAAAATCCTGAGCTTGCAAAAAAACGTCGTAACACAGTTTTAGGATTAATGTATCAACATGGAAAAATAACTAAAGCTGAAATGGAAGAAGCAAAGAAAGTGGAAGTTCAAGCAGGTCTTGCTGATGATGCAACACGTCAATCATTTGCTGGTTCCAAATATGATGCCTTCCTAGATGTCGTGATTAATGAATTGGAAGAAAACGGCGATGGAACGGCGATGGCAGAAGGGATTAAAGTTTACACAACACTTGATCCAGGTGCCCAAAAGGTTGTAGAAAATGTCATGAACGATGACAGTAATTTCCCTACTGAAGAAATTCAGTCTGGTGTTGCAGTTATCGATACAAAAACGGGTGCGATTCAAGCGGTTGGTGGTGGTCGCCATTACGGTGCTGAACGTGGCTGGAACTACGCAGACGACCTGAAAAAAAATCAACCAGGTTCTACAATGAAACCATTAGTTGACTATGGTCCAGCTATCGAATATTTAAATTGGTCTACAGGTCAAACACTTGTCGATGAGCCAATGAATTACACAGGTACAAAACAAACGATCACAAACTGGGATGGCCGATATATGGGTGCCATGACTGCTCGTAAAGCTTTATATGCTTCACGAAACGTTCCTGCTGTCAAAGCATTACAAGAGGTTGGCACTGAAAAGGCAAAGGAATTTGTAGGAAATTTAGGCATTAAAACAGATGATCTTTATGAATCGGATGCAATTGGTGGAGGAGCTATTACAATCTCCCCTATCCAAATGGCAGCTTCTTATGCAGCTTTCGGTAATAACGGGGTCTACACGGATCCACATGCGATTTCAAAAATTGTCTATCGTGATGGCAAAACATCTAAAAACTACACACCTGAATCTAAAGTTGCTATGAGCGATTATACTGCTTATATGGTAACGGATATGCTGCGTGATGTAGTAGGCAATAAACCAGATGCATCTGGTACTGCTGCCAATGTACCTGGCTTAGATATTGCAGGTAAAACAGGTACAACAAACTACTCTGCAGAAGATTTCAATAAATATAACTTACCGAATACAAGTGTGCCTGATTCATGGTTTGCTGGTTATACAACAAACTATTCCATTGCGATATGGAGTGGGTATGAAAAACATTTTGATCCAATTACAACATGGGAAGAACGTCGATTACCACAAAATTTATTTAAGTCGATAATGCAAGAAATTTCAGCTAATGTTGAAACAGCAAGCTTTAAAAAACCAAATTCGGTTGTAGAAGCAACGATTGAAGTAGGCTCTAAACCACTAAAATTAGCAAGTGATTACACGCCTAGTGAATTGCGTCAAACAGAGCTATTTGTACGTGGAACTGAACCAAAAGAGGTGTCGACTGTCTATGAAGCACCAGAATTATCAACACCTTATAATGTTTCGGCAAGCTTAGATTTAGAAGCACAGTCCATTAATATTTCTTGGGAACATGATGCTATCGTAGATCCAGAAACGGACGAACCATTACCAACTTCATTTGAAGTCACTGCTACACGTGATGACGGTCAAACGTTTGCTCTAGGCACAACCGAGAGCAAAGGGCTAACCGTTGGCAATACGCTAGAGGATGGAAATTACACAATCTCTGTCGTAGCCATTATGGACGGCACACGTAGTGAACCTGGTACAACTACTTTCCAAATCACAAGCACGTCTGAAGAAGATTTAGAAACGGAAGAACCAGATGAGCCAGAAATTGATTTACCAATAGATCCTGGGCAAGAAGACAATGGTAATAACAATGGCAATGGTGAAAATGGCAATAATGGTAATGGCAATAACCATAATAATAATGGTAATGGGCAAGGTAATAATGGCAACGGAGGAGACCCTGGCAATAATAATGATGGCAATCTACAGCCGACGACTCCAACCGAACCTACCAACCCAACTGAAGAAGATCAAAGCACAGAATAAACGAAAAAACCGAGAAGCACATGATGCTGCTTCTCGGTTTTTTATATGAGCGGATATAGAGGCTATCTGTCAGATTTAACGCGCTATCCTTCACTTTTTTCGCTCTATCCTTCACTTCATGTCTTTTATCCACTTCCTGCACTTATCAATAACCCTAGCTTTTACTAGCTTGAATTCGCAAGCGTGCTGTCCGCTTTTTTGTCTCCTTAAATAACTCATCTAGCTGACGATAACATGCATATTGACCTGGCTTCGCTTTGATAAAGGCTAGTCGTTCAACGCCATTAATCGGTAACACTTCATCCCCTGCAGCATGTACAAGTTGTTCAAACAACTCAATTGCTTCCTCCATTAACTGCTTAGCCATGCCGCTTCTTGTATCATGAGCTGTATGGATCGTCGTTTGCAGAGTTGTCCACTTGGTAAACCATGCATCTACTTTATCTTTTGCGATGGCCTCACTATTCATGCTTCCTTCACCAAGCCCTTCTTCAAACGTTTTTGCCCTTCCCGACAATCACTGAGTAAAGGACAGGTATGGCATCCTGGATTTTGAGCCTTACAATGGTAACGCCCAAAGAAAATTAACTGGTGATGTGTTTTGGACCATTTATCCATTGGCGTTTTTTTCATAATCGTTTCTTCCACTTCTAGTACTGAATCTTTCCATCGACATAGGCCAAGACGTTTGGACACACGCTCGACATGGGTATCCACTGCAAGTGCTGGAATATCAAAGGCCACTGAAAGCACCACATTGGCGGTTTTTCGTCCTACACCAGGCAATGTTACCAGTGCTTCTCGTGTTGCAGGTATTTCACCACCATACTCATCCAACAAACGTTGGCATAAAGCCTGAATATTCTTCGCCTTATTGCGATAGAGACCAATAGAGCGAATATCCTGCTGCAATTCCTCTAACGATACAGCTAAGTAATCTTCTGGCGTTTTATATTTTTGAAATAATGTTTTTGTCACCTTATTGACTAGTACATCTGTACATTGGGCAGATAATAATGTAGCAATAGTCAGCTCAAAGGCATTGTCATGTACAAGCTCACAATGTGCATCGGGAAACATTCGATCCATTTCATCTAGACAATGCTCCCACTGTTTTTTCGTTAACAAACCGGATGCCCCCTATTCTCTTTCTTCTAACCAATTGTAAAATGGTACTTTATTGGTCGATTGTGTTGATTCTTGTTGTACTGTTCGAGCTGGTGCTCTGTTAAATGTCTGCTTCTCACGGAACTGCTCACTTTGCTTTTGAGCAGCTTGAGGTGTCGTTATATTTTTCTTTTTCCACTCTAATAAAATGCGATCAATATAACGAATACTCAGCTTCCCAGCAAAAACAGCCTCCTTTAGGGCCTCTTTAATGAGTGCTGGACTATGCTTGTCCTCATCAAGCCAACATCCTATTTTTTCAAGCTCTAAAGGAGATAAAAGGCGTCCCATTTCCTCTTCAAATAGACGAAAAATCTCTCCTTCTTCCTGACGAAGTGTCGCTGCAGACGTTTGCTGCTCTTTCATATCGATTATCTGCACAATTCGCTCCCAAAGTGGATATACAGAATATTTTTCATATAATCGACCACTCGTATCCACATCTCTCGTAATTTCGAGGAAGCCTTTTTGCATTAATCGTTGTAAATGCTTCGTAATATCATTGTCAGGCATCGTGAGACGATTCTTTAGATCATTAGGTGTTGGGAAATCATTCCCTTCCATATGAAAGGCTAGTAAGTGCATGACAAGGAGCGCCTCCTCATCCTCCATATTTAACTCCTTATAAAACTGAAAAAAAAGCTGAGGAATTGGAATCATTCTCTGCTCAGTCCATGTACGGAGTCGATGATTATTTACGTTCATGTTTCTCCAGACTCCTTCTTTAAGTAAGTAGAAAAGCCGCGTAGATAGTTCACTACGCGACTTTTAAATTGATTAGCTTATGGATATAAGCGGTTCAGTAAACGTGGGAATGGAATTGTTTCACGAATATGCTCTGTGCCAGAAATCCATGCTACAGTTCGCTCTAATCCAAGTCCAAAGCCTGAATGCGGAACAGAACCTTGTTTACGAAGTTCTAAATACCATGCATAGGCATCTAATGAAAGGTTATGTTCCTCTAGGCGAGATTTTAATAAATCATAGTCATGGATACGCTCAGAACCACCAATAATTTCACCGTAACCCTCTGGTGCAATTAAATCAGCACATAATACAACATCATCACGGTCTGGGTGTGGTTGCATATAGAATGGTTTAATACCTACAGGGTAACACGTAATAAATACTGGTTTGTCAAACGAATTGGCAATTGCTGTTTCGTGTGGCGCACCAAAATCATCGCCCCACTCAATATCGTCAAAGCCTTGTTCGTGTAGAAGCTTAATAGCATCATCATAAGAAATACGAGGGAATGGCGCTTGGATGTTTTCAAGCTTCGATGTATCACGGCCTAATCGCTCTAAATCTAATTTGCAGTTTGCCAGAACAGACTGTACGATATGCGCTACATATTGCTCTTGTACTTCTAAATTCTCTTCAAATTCCACGAATGCCATCTCCGGCTCGATCATCCAGAACTCGATTAAATGACGACGTGTTTTAGATTTTTCAGCACGGAATGTTGGACCGAATGAGAATACTTTCCCTAATGCCATTGCAGCCGCTTCCATGTAAAGTTGACCAGATTGAGATAGATACGCATCTTCATCAAAATATTTAGTATGGAATAGCTCTGAAGTACCTTCAGGCGAAGATCCTGTTAAAATTGGTGGATCCATTTTTGTAAAACCATTGTTGTTGAAAAATTCGTATGTTGCACGAATAATTTCGTTACGAATTTTCATTATGGCATGCTGTTTACGAGAACGTAGCCATAAATGACGGTTATCCATTAAAAATTCAGGGCCATGTTCTTTTGGTGTAATTGGGAAATCTGTTGCTGCATGTAGTACTTCAATTCCTGTTACAGCAAGTTCACAGCCAAAGCTTGAACGTTCGTCTGCTTTAACCTCACCAATAACATACATAGAAGTTTCTTGCGTCATCCCTTTTGCCGTTGTAAAAATTTCTTCGCCTACTTCTTCTTTCACTACAACGCCCTGCACGAAGCCAGAGCCATCTCGTAGTTGTAAGAAAGCGATTTTTCCGCTTGAACGTTTGTTAGCTAACCAAGCGCCAATTTTGACTGTTTCACCGATATGCTGAGGCATATCTTTAATCATAATTTTTTTCATAGAAATCCTCCAAAGTCGACTAGAAGGATTAGTCTTGCCATTTTGATTTAACAAATGAATCAATACGGCAGACTGCCTCTTCTAATAAGTCTAAAGATGTAGCATAAGATAATCGCATTGTAGTTGGCGCGCCGAAGCCAGAGCCTGGAATCACTGCTACGTTTGCTTCTGTTAAAATATCCGCAGCAAATGCATCTACTGAATCATAGCCAGTATGAGCCATAGCTTCTGCTACGTCTGGTAATAAGTAGAATGCACCCTGTGGTTTTAATACATGGAAGCCAGGAATTGCACTTAACTGTGGATAAATTTTCTCAAGACGAGATTCAAATGCTTGTCGCATTTCTTCTACTGCGTCCTGTGGTCCATTATACGCCTCCACAGTTGCATATTGTGCAGTTGTTGTCGCATTAGATGTTGAGTGTGATGCAAGGTCAGTCATTGCTTTAATAATGTCTGCGTCACCTGCAGCATACCCAATACGCCAGCCTGTCATAGAGTGAGATTTTGCCACACCGTTTACAACGATTGTACGTGCTTTCACTGCATCAGAAAGTTGTGCAATTGAAAAATGCTCAATACCATTGTATACAAGCTTCTCATAAATTTCATCTGACACGATTAAAATATCTTTTTCTTCTGCAACAGCAGCAAGTTCTGCTAGCTCTTCACGAGAATAAATCATGCCTGATGGATTGCTAGGTGAATTGATAATAACTGCTTTCGTTTTATCAGTCACAGCCGCTCTTAGTTGATCCGCTGTAATTTTATAGCTTTGTTCACGTGTACCTTCAACATATACAGGTACACCGCCAGCTAATTTCACTTGTTCTGGATAAGACACCCAATAAGGTATTGGAATAATAACCTCATCGCCCTCGTTTAAAATCACTTGGAATAGCGTATATAAAATATGCTTTGCCCCTACACCAACAATTACTTCGTTTGGTTGATAGGCAAGGTTATTGTCGCGTTGAAGCTTATCAATAATCGCTTTTTTCAGAACTGGTAGTCCGCCAGCAGGTGTATATTTTGTATACCCTTTTTCCATTGAATCAATGGCTGCATTTAAAATGTTTTGAGGTGTATTAAAGTCTGGTTCACCAGCCCCAAGACCAATAACATCAATACCTTGCTCTTTCAATGCTTTTGCTTTTGCAGTAATAGCTAATGTTGAAGATGGTGTTAAAGTTTTTACACGTGTTGCTAATAAATTTTTCATCCGGGATCTACTCCTCTTATAAATTCGTAATGCGCTTCCACCAGTCGCCATCCTTAAACAAAATATAGACATAGTTGAGCTGATCATGGTCGTTTAGATATGTAATTTCCCAAACAGCGCCAGGCTCCTCATAGCCTAATTTCATGTGGAGGACTTTTTGGACATTTCCTTCATTTTTAAAAACCGATAATGCTTGCTTTTCCGTAATACCATCTTCTAATAACACTTCCTGAATGGAATCCTCGTCCAGATTCGTCGGAACAAAGACAGCTTTTTTATCACCGTATTCGTCTACCCCGAACACAGTAACATACGAATGTTTGCCATTATATGTGTAGGACTCCGATACAATTGCGAGGGCTTTGGCATCAAGTGCCAACTGTTCAGCCTGCTCTTCAATTGAACGGAATGGAGCCTCGGCTTTCCAGAGTACTAAAATGCTAATGACAAGTGACAACGAAACAATAAAAACAGAAATGAAAATCAACCAGTTTTTCATCTATTCACCCTATGTTTCACATCAAGCATATTTCGCATAACACATAGCCGATGTTTACGTGTGTCTATAATTGCGTAACTAATCATTTTGCTTTCCATTTTGTCAACCTGCTTTCTTTCCGCATACCACAACATTATACAACAAATTTGTGCTGTCGTGTTTCTTAATTTCATATATTGTACGTTGCTAGAACAACGTTTTCAAATGATTGGCGCAGTAAATTTCATTCTACATTTTTTCAGGCTTGTTTAAAGAGCTCCTCTTTAAAAATTTGTGCCATTTGCAAAGTTCCGAACATCTCCTTTATTAGAGAGCATCTTTTTTCTCTTCTGTTTCACTTTTGGTGCAAAAGCAACTACTACAACAACATAAAAATTCCTATTCAACAATGAATAGGAATGAGTATGCCTATGATAGCTCGTAAAGAACACAGCTGGCACGGCCATTAGCTTTCGCCTGGTATAAACAGCTATCTGCCCGTTCAAAAAGCTCCTTGTAATGATAATTTTTCTGATCGTTGATACAAGCACCCATACTTACCTTTACAGGGTAGCTTTCTTGTTCTTGCTCCAGCTTCAATGTAAGTAAAAAAGCATGTGTATTTTTGACAAGTGATTTAATATAATCCTTTTGTTGATGTCTCATACAAATGATAAATTCATCTCCACCGTAACGAATTATTTTCACATCTTCGTCCTGTAAAAACTCCTCTAAACCATTTGCTAATAGCTGTAAAATCATATCGCCAAACAAATGACCATGCATGTCATTGAATAGTTTAAAATAATCAATATCTAGCACAGTAATGCACACATAGCATTGCGTAAGTTTGGCTGTATTTAACCACTCCTGTAGCTCAAAATCTAAAAAATGACGATTTAATACGCCTGTTAAAGGATCATAGTGGGCTTTTTTCTCCAGCTTTTCCTTCTGCCGCTTAAATTCCAAATTCATTACTTGTTGTAGTAAATTAGCAACACTCATTTTCTCTGTGAGATCAATGTATTCACGCTGTAATTCAAAGATTTCATCTCGCCAATCCAATTGATACAATACGTTTAATAATAATCGCATTACTTTTTTTGTATTCGGCTTATCTCCATAGGATTTGGCAAGTTCTATAGCCTGTTTGTAATAGGATACTGCTTCATCAAGCTTTTGTTGCTTTTCATATAAAAAACCATAGCCAAACAAAGCCGCTACTTTTTCACGCTTATGGTGATCAATAATGTCAGACGTTAATGAATCGTCAAGCAATGCCTTCCCCGTTTTAAAATCCCCTTCTAAAATATAAACATCTGCTAAATTGTTATTAATCCGTATATCGTGCAATTTTGCTAAATCAGGCATTGATTCCGTTAACGACCTATTATACTCCCTCGCCAATAGCCCTGCTTGAAGTGCCTCTGTCGTACAGCCCTTCTCTACCTCTAAATAGCATAAATTATTATGACAACGAACAAGCATAATGGGGTCCTGTAACTCCAGTGCGTAGACAATGGCTTTTTTCGTCATCTCCACTGTTTTTTCACGAATGTCAACCAAGTCATAGATTAATGACATCACTAAATGGTAATGCATTAAATCTTTACTAGAACCATATTTTTGACAAATGGCCTCGTAATCATGTATAAGGCTAACCATGCTTAAGGTATCGCCTAATGAATGATGAACTAATATTTTTTGAAAGTATAAATCCAATACATACGTATAATTATTGTTCTCTAAAGCTATTAAAAGACCTTGATCTGCTAGTTTTAATGCCTCTGTTAAGTACCCCTTTGCGCGCATTTCCATGATCGTTTTATTTAATTCTTCTAATGTTAATTCCACCGTCTCACCACTTCTCCAAACCCCTATATCATCCAATTTCACTTCTACTTTCTCAATTATAAGGCATATTTATTTGCTTGGTATGTTTTTCAGCAACATACCAACTATTACCTGCGTTTCAAAAATCTCTAGGCATAACAATATATAATCTTATATCGGTTCACCTTCCACCTAAATAATAAGAAAATGCACCGCAGCTAAAATTTTTATGTTTTTACACATTTTTCTCCATTATTGTCCTCGTTACCTATTGTTTTCACCCATATGATGAGATAATGAGCAAATTTAAAGTATTGAAAAGGGACGTGATGTTGTGAGTATGCAAATAAACCCCTCTGATCCAGCAACTATTCCAAAATTTGTAGATGAACTTCCAAAACCTGTCGTAGCTAAACCTAAATAATGTCGAGGGCAACAAAAAAATGATTATTATGAATTGGTCATGATGGAAGGCGAGCACCGTTTCCATAAGCATTTTCCAAAATCTTTAATTTGGGGTTACAATGGGCTTTATCCGGGGCCGACCATTGAAGCTACAAAAGATAAAACCATCTATGTGAAATATAAAAACCAGCTACCCTTACAGCACTTTCTGCCAGTAGACTTTACGCTCCACGCTGCCAACGATTCACAAGAGGTAAGAACCGTCACTCACCTACATGGAGCCAATGTGGATTGGGAAAGTGATGGTCATCCAGAGGCGTGGTACACAAGAGACTACCGCCATACTGGACCAAAATTTACTAAAGAAATACATGAATATACTAATCACCAGCCAGGTACTACTATGTGGTACCATGACCATGCAATGGCTTTAACACGTCTAAATGTATATGCAGGCTTAGCAGGCTTTTATTTATTAAGAGATGCACTTGAGGAACGTTCTAATTTACCTTGCGGAGACTATGAATATCCGATTTTAATTCAAGATAAATCATTTAATGAGGATGGCTCCTTGTTTTATCCAGATGAACCACCATTCCCTGTTCCTGTCCATCCCTCCATCACACCTGGCTTTGTTGGCAATACAATCGTTGTCAACGGAAAACTATGGCCCTATTTAGAAGTGGAGCCCCGTAAATATAGATTTCGCTTTCTCAATGGCTCCAATCGTAGGGGCTATGTCATCGGACTTTCAAATGATCAGCCAATGGTTCAAATTGGTACAGACGGCGGATTTTTAAACGCCCCCAAGACCATTCAATATGTTGAGCTTCTACCCGCTGAGCGTACAGATATCATTATCGATTTTTCAAGCTGCGAGGGACAGGAAATCACCTTAATGAATGCTGATACCGATTTCAGTGATGAACACACAAATGTCATTATGCTATTTAGAGTTACACTTCCTTTAAAATGTGAGGATACAAGTGAAATTCCAGAAAGACTTGCTGTTTCCATGGATCTTCATCCACACCATGCACATATTGAAAGACAATTGCCACTGACAGCTACAACCGATGAATATGGCCGACCAATGTTATTATTAAATGATCGTATGTACCATGATCCAGCAACAGAAAAACCATCTTTGGATAGTGTGGAAATATGGAACTTTATTAATGCTACACCTTTCATACATCCTATTCACTTACACCTTATCCAATTTAAAATTTTGGAACGAAGACCTTTTGACCTTGAACGCTATCAAAATGAAGGCATCGTAGAATTCACAGGGCCTCCTGAAGAACCACGAGACTATGAGCAAGGTTGGAAGGATACCGTGAAAGCAGATGCTGGTAAGGTCACTAAAATTATTATGCACTGGAAAGATCATATCGGTCATTATATGTGGCATTGTCACTTCCTTGAGCATGAGGACCACGATATGATGCGTCCTATTCTTGTCATGAAGGATGTCCACGCAGTCCAACAACCACATGCAGCAGTTGAACACGCTACCCAACATCAAGAAAAGACTGCTACAGCAAATACAACTAGTACGACAAATGCTACTAACACCACGACAAGTACTACCCATCATAACGAGTCTCCCGCACCATTATTAAATACTACAGAAGCTCGCTTACATGAGGAAAAGAGTGAAGATCCTATAATTGAAGAGGAATCTATTACTGTTCATGTAGGAAATAATGCACAGCAGCGACCTCCATTGCTCATGCAATCATTTTCAACTCAGTCTAATAGCAATAGGCTACAGCGTCGTAGAACAAGAAGATTTTAATTAACAGGTTCCTTCCAAGGAAAACCACCAAGTAATTAAATAGACTAAACTAATAAGAGGATATATGTTCAATATAAGAGCGTATATTCTCTTTTTATCCATATTAGATTTGTTATTTAGATATTGAAAATATAGTTTAATATGTATATAATGAACCTTTTTTGGCGGCAATGTATGTATCCTACAGTTAGTGAAGGCTTTAGACCAAGTAATATTTAATAACTTTGGAGGTTAAGTGCTATTAAGGTCCAAGAGGTTATCTTTGAGAACAACAATAAGAGGTACATATTGCTTAATCAAAAGGGATTTCCAGTAATGCCAGCTATGAAATATTTAAAGTATTTAGACAAAACAGGAAAAACCCTAATACTTATAATTTGACAAATTGTAATTATTAATAAATATAATCTTGATACTTAATATGGCGGAAGGAGAGGAAAATGAAAAAAAAATAATTATCTTTAATCTATTATTTTGTATAGTAGTTATTTTTGTTAATTACAGTTATTTTAATTCTAAATCTCGAAACGCTATCGTATACAACTATGTGGAAAACTATATTGAAATTAACTATGGCATTGGTAGAGAAAATTTAAAATCTGAAGAAATCAATTACCTAAGAGGAATGGGGTTGTTTGAAATAGAAGTTAAAGATATAGAAACTAAAAATGATTACTTTTTTGAAGTGGATATTAGAGATGACTATTCATTATATTATATAAAAGATCTTACTGAGCTTCATCGTAAAAATCATCCTAAAAATCAAGCTGATTAAAGAAAGTTTATTTCAACAGGTATCAGCAATATTTTGAGATAGATATAAAGTTTAACAATACAACAATATACCCCGACTTATAAAGCATTCTTGAGAGAGTGCTTTTTTATTATGTTTAAAATTAACTGAATCAATTTCATAAATCATCTTTGTCAAAATTTTAGAAGGCTACTAAATCGATACCTGCATTTTAAGAGAGGAAAAGGAATTGGTATTGTTGAAGATTAGATCACAGAAAATGCTCAAACTTTTTTATAAAAATTAAACAATACTTCACAGAGGAAGAATCCGTTTTCATCAATCTTTTTTCAAAAGGGATTCTTCTTATTAGGGTTTTCGAGGTATTTTTGCTCAAGATGTTTATAAAAAAGACGGTAAACAAAGAAAAGTCCCCAAACGATAGTTTAGGGGCTTGTTATCAATTTATAAGTCAGGGCAAATGCTATAGTTACCTATAAAAATATGCTTGTGAACGAAGAGTGGATTTAACATGTAGCAATTATACCATTAGTTGCGTTTAATATAAAAAAAGCGAACACTAATTCCCTTGTACTTTTATAAGGGAATTAGTGTTTTTTAATTTGTTACGAAACTTTCTGCAATCTCTGGAAAATCAATAAATGGGTTCCGATTGCCTTGAAGTTCATGGATAGCTAAGTTGCGATGCTTTTCATAGATAGATACTGGGAAAGATTGATGCCATTTTAACAATAAAGAGACATTCTCTAGTTCTTTTTTTATAGTGTTTGGGTACCGAATTAGGAAATAGAGTGTTGCTCTAGCAACGATTCCTTTCCCGTATTCTGGTTCGAATTTACTTCCTTCAGCTTTGCCGCAGCCATCTTTGATTCCTAAAATTAATCCTTCAGGGACGTAATCGTGGAAATCGTAGTAAGGGTAGTTGCTGCGACTGCTATTGCAGGTCGTTTCGCAGGCGAATAGATGATGCAAGTCTCCTCTCATCGGTTCTTTTTTATCGAACCATGATTGAGGCACTACATGTTCACAGTTTAATAAATCATCCGAAAAGATGCTGATTAACCCTTTTGCCTGTATTTCATGGAGCCGAACGTCCTCATCTATGACAGAAAGTGGATCCATTCTATTTCCAGAATAAAGGCTTTTTAATGAACCGTTTTCCTGCAAATCAACCCAAGGGTACACATAACGGTGCGGGCTGTAGTTTAACTGATCTGTATGTGTTTTTTCAAGCAATGTATGAAGGCTGTCTAAAAGATTAGCATCCGTGAATGAAATGCTCTGATAGTATTGATTTCTGACTTCCTTATCTTTCTTTTCATCATAATAGGGTCGATTTTCCTTATAGTTTAAAAAGTCTGACTTGGCCGTTTCCCATTCACTGTATAACAAATCTAGTTTTTCCATTATATTTTCAACGCCTGTGCAGATAATTTTTGGTTGAACACATCCGATAAGTATTCCTCTGTTGTTAAGTACAGCAATCCGTTGCCTTCGAGTTTTGGCGAGTTTCCTAAAGGAATCGTTCTCTTTATTAATTGTGCATACAGCTCAGCCTCGGTCAGATTTCGCTCAAAGTTTCTGTTGGCACTCTCTTTTATGAGTGCAAGTGCACCAGATATATGCGGTGTTGCCATCGAAGTTCCGCTTAGTTTTGCATAAGTTCCGTTTAAATACGTTGAAAGGATTTCTTCACCAGGGGCTACTATGTCGATTTCATTATTCGAATTTGAAAATTCAGAAGAACTGCGTTGCAGGTTAATGGATCCGACGCTGATGACTTCATTGTAGCAGGCAGGATAGGCCAATTCATTTGAAGAACTCTGTCCATCTCCCTCATTACCAGCAGCACAAACTACTAGAATTTGATTAGTGATTGCATTTTGAATAGCTTGGTGTAACTCAGGTACATCGACAGAACCTCCGAGGCTCATGGAGATGATATCCACCCTTTGTTCAACTGCATAGTTAATACCATTTATGATCCAGTCGTATTGCCCTGATCCACTTTTATCAAGCACTTTTAAAATCAATAAACTTGCTTCAGGTGCAACACCAACTACTCCTGTGCCGTTACTGATTGCAGCAATTGTGCCAGCCACATGGGTTCCATGGCCATTATAATCGGTGTATACATCAGGTTGTCCATCATCATCACGAGTGAAATTCCGTCCGCCGATAATACGCCCACCCAAATCAGGATGGGTGACGTCGCAGCCTGTGTCCAATATCGCAACAGTAATTCCCTTCCCTTTAGAATGCTCCCAAATTTTTGGTGCTGCAATAAGTTCAATACCTTTTGGCACCATTTCGACCACTTCGACCACTTCATTCACTTGATACGGAATTAAATGTAACTTTTGCTCCATTTGTATCCCTCCTGAAAGAATTAAGTTTCAAGTGTATCCTTGGTATTTAATAATAGTTTAACAATTCTGAATTTATATAAACAGTTACAATAGATGGATTTTTATCTAACTATCGGAAATTTTTACAGTGAAAATAGTATTGGTATCTATTAGTCAATCACACATGATAACATCTTAAAGATTGTGAATGTTTGTACTTAAATTAAACTGCGTTAGTATTACAAAACAGGTGCTTATGATGTTCCATAATCATGCGCGATTGTTGAGCAAGAAGAAAATGGTGATACATATTATATATGACTAATATGTATCACCATTTATATTTTACGACTTTTACAATTTAGGTCTTGATAAAACTAATGGTGGTTTTTTTCATCGTTTAGCCTCTAATCGCCATAATCTATTGGTCAGGAACGCTAACAATAGGACAACCACACATATCATGAGGATTGGTATATAAATATGGCTACGAAAGTCCTCAAATAGGAAGCCATATCCTATTTGCCCAAGAGGAGCCATACATTGTGATACTGCCATCATAATGGCCATAACCTTCCCCATTTTTTCATTTGGCGTTTCCTTTTGGACAAGTGTCATGACGTAGATGGAAATCACCGTCATGATCATCGCGATCACAACAGCACACCCTATAAATAGAATGTATGAAGGATAAAGACCCATTT
This sequence comes from Lysinibacillus sp., assembly GCF_032093475.1. Taxonomy (NCBI): domain Bacteria; kingdom Bacillati; phylum Bacillota; class Bacilli; order Caryophanales; family Bacillaceae; genus Lysinibacillus; species Lysinibacillus sp. The sequence goes on from NZ_DAMDAY010000022.1 coordinate 22,819, forward strand.
GTAGCGACGGAGGCAAGACAGCAATAGCCATAGGGATTACGAATAAAGCTGTCACAAACATCCAAATGTATAGGCTGTGTATGCGAAGCTTTGTGGCAAAATAGCCCATTGCTAATGCGCCTAAAATGGTTGCCAAATCTATGCTGCCCATTCCAATTCCATACAATGTATGACCAGTTTCCATTGTGACACGAAGGATTATTGGCACACCCACAATGAATAGAGGCGTAAAAAATAAATTCAATAAAGCGGCTAGTAATATGCATTTTAAAATAAATCTTTGCCTTATGACATAGCTAAACCCTCCTTTCATATCACTGATCAATGTACGTACTAATTGTCCATGATAATCACGCTGCTCAAATGGTATCGTTATAAACATTTCTAAAATAGCTGTTAAGAAAAATAATAATCCACTCATGATGACAAGAATTTTCAGACCAAGCACCCCATATAAGATGCCCCCTAGTACTGGTGCAGTCACACCAGCTAATGCTTGAACCCCGTTAATGATTCCATTGGCTTGTTCAAGCTTCTGTTCTTCAACCAATAATGGAATACTAGCCATGACAGCAGGTGCGTACATCGCACTAATAAAGGAAAGTAACACAAGGACAAGGCCGATCCCTAACACAGAATAATTATCTGTCAGTAACATACAATAGAAAATTAGAACAATAAAACTACTAATAAAATCATATACAACCATTAAATTGCGTCGGTTAAAACGGTCTGCTATAGCACCACCAAATGGTGTAAATAAAATAGGAAGGCTTGAAATAGCAAAGAGCACAGCGAAAAGATCTGCCCTTCCCGTTAAATCCAAGACAAAAAGTGATAGGGCAAATCTTAGGAGGGCTGAGCCTAAAATAGAAATAATCTGACCAACAACCATCATTAAAAAATCTTGGGAAAAGCCTATTACTTTAACGGATCTGTTCAATTAAAATCACCTCTCACCATTTTAGACCGACAGTCGGTCATTTACGACTGTAAAAAAATGTAGGTACAAGATGAAGAAATGAAAAACTTCTTTCACCTGTCCTACATATATAGACTGACTGTCGGTTTATAATAGTATATGTGAACTCTTCAAAAAAAGGAACTTTTTTCTACAATTTTTTTTAACAGTCGTTTGTGCTTTAGCCCGTAAAATATTCTTTGAGTTGTTCAATAAAAGCTGTCGTTGCTTGACTGACATAGCGATCTATTCGATAAATAATTGATAGGCTACGGCTTGGGGCACCATTCAAGATACGTATACTACATAGATTAGGATCATTCATTTGTTGTATCAAGGGATAAGGTTGCACTGTCACGCCAATATTTTCTCGAACAAGATTCATAATGGAAGTAACAGAACTTGTTTCAAGAATAGTATGCAGCTGAAAACCATGTGTTTTTACAGCATCTTCTACCACTTCTCTCCCAAGAAAACCTTCTGGATACATAACCATCGGAAGCTCCTTTAATTCGGCAATTGTGATTGCAGTTTGCTTCGCCAATGCGTGCTCTTTTGAAACGACTAACACATATTCCTCCCGACATAAAGGAATCATGACCAAACGATCATCCGCCTCTACATTCGTTCCAATTCCAATGTCCACTTCATTTTCAAGAACTTGCCTCATAATATCAATGGATGCTAGTATCTTCAGTTTTACCTTTGGAAATTTTTCATGATAATCAATAACAAGCTGTGTAATCCGATAGTCTAAATCTGAAGGCATAATTCCAACACTTATTTGCCCACCTTGCAGCTCCTGTAAATCTTTAATAGCATCTTTGACATTTTGTAATGTATTAAGCATTTCTGTAGCATAGCTAAACAAAAGAGAACCAGCCTCTGTCACAACAATTTTTTTACCTATCCGATCAAACAAAGGCATACCCAGTTCATTTTCTAATATGCGTATTTGCTGGCTTAATGTTGGCTGTGATATACCAAGTTTCTCAGCAGCTTTTGTAAAATGTAGCTCCTCACAGACCGCCATAAAATAATGAAGATGACGTATTTCCACAACGACCACACCCTATCATAGTTTATAACTATTATTGTAATAGTAATAATAGTATTGTTCAATCATTCAAATTAGTTTAGACTTCAATTGGGAAATCTATTTATTTATTTGATATAACGGAGTTGAAAGAGAATGAATATAAAACGTACGATTGTGCCGATTATCGCTATAATTTTAGCTTCTTTTAATTTAAGACCGGTCATCACCTCTGTCTCCCCTTTGTTAGGAACGATCCGCGAATCATTAGACATGAGTGCGGCTACCGCTAGTTTGCTAACATCCTTGGCAGTGCTGTGTATGGGTTTATTTGCCCCTTTTGCTATTAAACTTGCCAATCGTTGGAGCATAGAGCGGACCATTGCCTACTCCCTAATTCTTATTGGACTAGCAACAGCTGCCAGATTTTTTGCTTATTCTAGCTGGGTGATGCTTCTAACTGCCTTTTTATCCGGCATCGGTATTGCAATCGTTAGCCCTTTATTATCTGGCTATATTAAAGAGCAATTTTCAAATCCTTCTCGTATAGTTGGTATCTACTCGTTAGCATTAGTGGTAGGAGCTGCATTAGGCTCTGGGCTTTCGCTTCCATTAAATAATATGTTTCATTCCTGGCAAGTTGCTACTGCCTCTTGGGCTATTCTCGCTCTCATCGCTATATGTTTTTGGTGGAAGCCAATCGAGCATAAGGAGATTGCTACTCCCAACCAAAATACTTTGGATCGAGACATTTATAGGAAGCACATGTTAACCAATCAAAAGGCTTGGCTTTTAACAGGCTTCTTTGGCATAATGGCCTTCATGTTTTATACCATAATGGCTTGGTTACCACCAATTGCCGAAAATATGGGCTACAATAAACGAGATGCTGGTATGATGCTGACACTATTAACAGTCGCGCAAATGCCGGCAACGTTTTTAGTACCTATTTTAAATAACCGCTTTCAGCATAGAGCTGTATGGCTCCTCGGCTGTTCAGCTTTAGAATTAATTGGTCTATTGATGCTATTGTTTAGTTATAATCCTTGGCTAAGCAGTATTTTAATTGGTCTTGGTGCAGGTGGGCTATTTTCATTAGGTCTAACATTACCAATTGATGAAGCCAAAGATATTCAGGAGGCTAGCTTCTTAGCCGCTATGACACAATCGGTTGGCTTTGTATTTGCTGCACTTGGACCTTTCTTTGTCGGTCTCATACGTGATTTCACAGGCAATTTTACAACTGCCATTATTGGTATGATTATTATGGTCATTGCGATGATGCTCATTCAAATCAAAATTGGCAATCAGAAGAAACCGATTAACCATTCTGTTCACATAAAAAAGACGACTTTCTAGTACGGAAAGGTCGTCTTTTTATTGACTAGATTAAAAACTACTTTAATCCTTCGAAATTGCTAAACAAAGCCAAACTTTAGATGACAGAAGCCGATCTTAAAACAGCTTCTTCTAGGACATCTATCCCTAATAATATATCCTCCAAATCTGTATGCTCATCTGGATGGTGACTTAATCCATCTAGAGATGGAATAAAAATAAGGCCAACTGGTCCGAGTCTGGTCATATTCATGGAATCGTGTCCTGCTCCACTTTGCATATAATGATAGGAGAGTTCCTTTTCGACACAAATAGTTTCGAGCTCTTTCATTAGAGTTGGAGAAAGTAGGACAGGCTCCTCTGAACTAATGACATTGTATTCAATGGAAAGCTGTCTCCTTTCTTGCACGTTTGTAATAGTTGTATACAAATGTTGAAGCACTCGCTCTCTTGATTCTACAGAAGATGATCGAATATCTACTGTCAGCTCTACTTCCCCTGGGACAACGTTCATGGAACCTGCTACAACGTCTAATACTCCTACCGTTGCCACTGTTCCAAACTCTTGCTCTGCTATCGCTGCTTTTTCCAATTCTAATGCCAATTCTGATGCACCTAAAAGGGCATCTTTTCTCATATTCATCGGTGTCGTGCCTGAATGGGACGCTTTCCCATTTAATTTCATCAATAAACGAACTGGTGCGGCAACCCCTGTTACAATACCAATTTTCTTTTCATAGTTAATTAGCAATGGTCCTTGTTCAATATGTAATTCAAAAAATGCATGGAATCCTTCTTCTACTCTTGTTGCTTGATCAATACTACTAAAATCAAGTCCACAATGTGCAAATGCCTGTTCCATGGAAATACCATCT
>NZ_DAMDAY010000022.1:27038-42332 GCF_032093475.1 Lysinibacillus sp.
TCTCGATCTACTAAATGACGGTACTTTTCTTTCTCTATCAGACCCGCCATCGCTTTACTTCCAACTGTTGAAACACCGAATCGGGAGGATTCCTCACAAGCAAAGGCGATAATTTCAATCGGATGCTTTGTCACAATAGAACGCTCATTTAATCGCTTGATAATCTCAAGTCCAGCCGTTACGCCAACAACACCATCATATTTACCACCTTGATAAACAGTGTCTAAATGGGACCCTATAACAACAGGCTGTAGTCCTGGTACACTACCTTCTCTTCGAGCAATAAGATTTCCACAATGGTCAATATGAATTTGAAGATTTTCATCTTTACATAAACGAATAAAAGCGTGTAAACAAGCCTGTTCTTCATTCGTATAAGCAACTCTCGTAATCCCTTTCTCTCCTGAATTATATTGATTCATATTATCTAGTAATTGTTGATATCGTTCTTTATAGACCATGTAAATAGCTCCTTCTTATGAATTACGAAGATGAAAATTTGACCCAATAATGCTCGTTGCCCTACTAATTACGCCTTAACGCAATGGCTGCTCAATGCTTTGCTTTTCGTACAAAAAATATTGCTGAATCAAGTTAACAGCATGATTATTTATTTCATTGTACCAAGAATCTTACAACTTTTTGTTTAAAATTAGAAAAGGGATTCTCCTTGACGAGACCCCTCCTCTAATGTATGTCTACGGAAAGCTTTGAGCAGTCCTAATTTTGTTAGGCTTGAATGCTCAAAGCTAGCTAACGGTTATTATTTTACTTCTTCTGCCATTTTTTCATTAAAATGCACGAACAGGTTGTCACAGTCTTCTCTAGTCTCGATTTTGTGCATGTTTAGCACGCTTGTATCTTTACCTGAAAAATAGTCGCGTATATGCATATCAGAGAAGCCATTTTTGTGAGCATCTTCTGCTGTATTGCAATAATGTACTTCCTTAATACCTGCCCAAATAATTGCTGAAACACACATTGGACATGGCTCACAAGTAGCATAAATAACACAATCAGATAAGTCCATTGTTCCTAACTTTTTAGAAGCTTCACGAATAGCCACAATTTCTGCATGTGCAGAAAGGTCTGTATCACGATTCATTGTATTCCCTACAACGGCAATGATTTCGTCACCTCGTACAATTGTTGCACCAAAAGGTCCGCCAATATTTTGATCGATACCTTCTTTTGTTTTTTCAACTGCTAATTGAATATAATCCATACCGTGAATCCTCCTAGTTAATAATATGAGTACCAGCTTGATTATTAATTGCCTCTTTTAGACTTTCAGGGTTTGTAATAATCACTCGGTGACCACCATTTTCTATGAAGCTTAGGCTCGCTTCAATTTTTGGAAGCATACTTCCTGGTGGGAACTGATTATCTAGAACATGTTGCTTTGTTTCTTCTACTGTAATTTCTTCAAGTGCTTGTTGTTCTGGCTTACCAAAATTAATAAACACACGAGGAACACCAGTTGTAATAATTAAGGAATCTGCATTTACTTGTGCTGCTAATAAGCTTGTCGCAAAGTCTTTATCAATGACTGCATCAACGCCTTCATAGACATTATTTTCTTTTTTAATGACTGGAATGCCACCGCCACCTACAGCAATCACGACATAATCATTATCAATTAATGATTTAATAGCATCCTTTTCTACAATATCAATTGGTTTTGGTGAAGGCACAACACGACGATAGCCCCGACCAGAATCCTCTACCATTTTCCAATCTGGATGTTCAATTAACATTGCATCCGCTTGCTCTTTTGTAAAGAACGAGCCCACCGGCTTTGTAGGGTTGATAAAGTTTGGATCATCTTCATTAATTTCAACTTGTGTAATGACACTTACTACTTTTTTATCAATTTGACGCTTAGATAGTTCGTTAATTAATGCTTGTTGAATTAAATAGCCAATTCCACCTTGTGTATCAGCCACACAGTTTACTAGTGGTACTGCTGGCATACCAGCTACCTCGTTAGCAATTTCACTTCTTTGTAATGTGAAACCAACTTGTGGTCCATTACCGTGTGTGACAACTACTTTATAGCCCTCTTGAATCATATCCGCGATATGTTCGACCGTTTGTGCAACTGCCTCTTGCTGACTTTGAATAGATTCACTTCCGCTATCTTTAACTAGCGAATTACCGCCGATTGCTACAATTACTAATTTACTCACAACTACACCCCTACTTTATTTTCTACACTATTATGAACACTTTGCTGATTGAATTTATATAGCACCGTATATAAAATAAATGACATGATTAGACCGCTGAAGAATGCAAAGTCATTTAGCTTCACTAAGAACGGTACACCCTTAAGAAAGGCACCAGACATTGGTAACAGGAAGCTAATCAAAAGGACGATACACGCGATGATATTATAGCCAGATTTATAGGCTCCGTTTTTTCCCTCTTCTACGTAAAGCATTGATAAATTTAAATGTCTTTTACGCTCGATAAAGAAGCTAGACAACATAATACCCACTATTGGACCAAACATAGAACCTATGAAACTATAAAAGAAGAATAAAGTTTCTGTACTCGATACTAGTTTCCAAGGTAAAATGATTGTTCCAATAACAGCTGTTAAAACACCTGCAGATTTCACTGTAAATACTTTAGGGAATAATGTTGTCATTTGTAATCCAGATGGTAGTAAGTTACCAAAAACTACAAAAGCTGTTGCCCCTACATTTAATGCTAAAATTAACACCACTACAGAGAATGGATTTTGAATTTTATCAATTGCATCGACGATATTAAAAATTGGTTGTCCGAAAGCAATCTCTGTTCCTGCAATTAAGCTAATACAAGTGATAGCAAATAATAGATAAGAACCGATCATACCAATAGATAAACCGTAAATCATCGCTTTTGGTGATTTTGCTCTATGCGTATAGTCTGCAATATTAACCACGGGACCAGCCCAGTTCGAAACCAACGCACTGACACATGCAATAAAGACTAATGGACTTTCCATTGTTGCAGAAGGTTTATATTCTAAAATTGGTCCAATTCCACCAGCAATATTAATTGCCCAAATAGCTGCTCCAATGATGAAGATATAAACAATCGGTGATGAATATTTACCAAAGACAGTTAACATATCCATGCCACCTAAAAATAGCAACACTGTAACTAACCACAAAATGCCATAGGAGATCATTGTTGGAACATCTAAGCCAAAAATATTGAAGTCTCCACCGATAGACATATAATTCGGAATGAATCTTGAAAATAACACATTAAGGGATTGAGCACCTACAACTATTGTCGTCCCAAAGAATACAACCCCAGCAACCAATCCTCGACATAATGCTGGTATAATAGAACCTTTCACTCCAAATGAATCTCTTAGTAATATAGCGAATGGTATACCATATTTAGAAGCAGAATATCCATTTAATGCGTAACCTGCAGAAACAATCAATGCCGAAAGCATGATGGCTAAGAAAACTTGATTGACAGATAATCCTAAGATGAAAAATCCAGCCACCGTCATATAAGACATAATATTGTGAACTGCGCCCATCCAAACTGTGATGTAGTTAAAAATCCCCCAATCCCTTTCCTGAGGCCCTTTTGGTAATAGATCTTCCGAATAGCCAAGTGCTCTATAGTCTTGATTGGACTGTTCAATTTTTGTATGTTCCATATTAAGCTCCTCCTACTTATAAGGAAGTGGGCTTAAGCCCACTTCTCACTAATTGTGATTAATGATTTTTCGAAAGCTTCCATTGGAGGATGAGTAATACCAGCACCAATCATGCCAATACCAGCCTCTTTATGTGCGATTGCTGTATTGATGATTGGAAGAATACCAGTTTGAATTACTTTACGAATATCAATACCCGTAGGAATTCCCATGAAGTTTAATAATGGAATGGTAATATTTTGGTTCTCTGTTGTTGTAATTTCTTTCATTTGACGTGAATATCCAATTGCTTCATCTACTGTTCCACCTACTAAAGCAACAATTGCTGGTGCAGTAGCCATTGCAAAGCCACCGATGCCGTATGTTTCCGTAATAGCACTATCTCCAATATCAAGACCTGAATCTTCTGGTTTATACCCAGCAAACATCGGTCCGATTACTTGTTGTGCAGGACCTGTAAACCATGTATTACCTGCCATACCACTAATACGAACACCAAATTCTACACCGTTACGTGCCATCGTAGTGACAACAGTACTGTATTCAATACCGTGTGCAGCATCTAATGCACATTTACAGCAAGCCATCCATGTAGGACCTGAGAAGTAATCACTACTTGCTACAAAGTCAAATACTTCACGTTTTTGTTCTACAGGGTAATCTGTTTCTAAAATAAAAGGTGTTAATGCTTGAATTAATAAAGCCGTGCCTGCATTGTTACGGTTATGACACTCGTCACCCATATGAAGCGCTTGTGCAAGCATTAAACGAAGATCAATACCTTCTTTATTCAGCTTCATCGCATCACGTAAAATTGGACCTAACACATCGCGCATCCAAATTAATCGCTCGACAACGCTGTCATCGTTCGCACCCATACGTAAGATTTTTGCCATTTGCTCACTTAAGTTTGTATAGGCTATATTGCCATAAGCTTTATTTTCTACGATGTGCATAAACATAGAAGCTGAAGTTACACCAGCCATTGATCCAACTGCGTTATGTTCGTGACATGGTGAGAACGTGATTTCACCCGATGCAGCAACCGCTGCAGCTTCCTCTAGATCTTTTGCTAATCCTTCAAATATTAGAGCACCCATTACGGCACCTTTCATTGGTCCGTTCATTTTTTCCCAAGTAATAGGAGGGCCTGCGTGTAAAATTGTTTTCTTCGTCATCCCTGGTACTACATTAATGGCTTGGTCAAAACCAATTAGCACTGGTTGGGAGTTCACAATTTTTTCAACAGCAAGACGGTTTGCAGCTTCGATTTTCTCTGCTAGTTCTGCTTTATCAATTTTGTTAAGAGCTGCAATGATTTCTGGCTTACCTCCACCCGGTGGTGACCACTCTAGGTGTGTTGCGCTTGCATTTTGTGCTAAAATATCATCTTTAAAAAGTTCAATACCTACGTTAATAACGTTAATTTTACTTGTGAAAAGTTCATTAATCTTACTCATGATTTTCTCCTTTCAAAACCATTTCTCTTGCAAGTAATCCTGCATTTGTACTACTGCTTGCATGTGTCACACCTGCATCGACTAATTTTTTCACTTGCTCATCTATGTTTGGTGTATCTAAGTCAGTTCCAAGGACATACCCAATGATCTCTAGATGCCTACCTTCTTTTTCAGCTAATTGCTTAGCTTCCATGATGGCAGGAAGCATAACGCCCACTGGATCTTCATGAGAGCCGAAGCCTAATACGAAGTCCATCACGATAACGCCAACAGATGGATCTTTCGCTTCTTGTAGGAAACGCTCAATACGAGAAGATGGATCGATCATTGGATGTGGCTTACCATTTGTAAAGTCATCATCACCGAAGTCAATGAATGTATGCTCTTGACTTACACTGATATCCTTTAATAAGAAGTCCGGATTTTTTTGGATATTACTATAAACATTGTAGAATTTCTCCATAGCTAGATACATAGATTCATCACATAACGTACCGCCACAGAATAAACCACGAATGTATTTTTGTTCTGGTGATAATTTAGCGCGAACCTCTTCAATTAACGGAAGATTAAGTGCACGCTTGTTAATGCTTGCTTCATCAATACCTGCTAGTAATACAGCTTTTAATGCTGCTTCTTTAGACGTTTTTGCAAATTGTCCACCAGCAGCCACAACTGCCTCTTCATTACCACCAATAAAGTAAACAACAACAGGTTTACTGCACTCTTTAATTTGCGCAAGTACCTTTTTCTCAACACTTGCTTCAGGTGGCTTCGATACAAGAACAATTACTTTTGTTGCTTCATCAGCATCAAGAGCTTTGATACCGTCAAGCATCATAATACCGCCTACTTCTTTACTTAAATCGCGTCCACCTGTCCCGATAAGTTGGGTAATCCCACCACCGAAATCATGAATACGCACACTTACCTCTTGGCTACCAGTACCTGAAGCTGCAACAATACCGATGCTGCCTTTTCTTACAGCATTTGCAAAGCAAAGACCTGTATTCCCAATGATTGCTGTTCCACAGTCTGGCCCCATCATTAATAAACCTTTTTCATGTGCTAAAGTTTTTAATTCTACTTCGTCCTCTACGCTCACATTATCGCTGAATAACATAACATGCAGATTATTTTCAAGAGCTTTGCGAGCTTCACGAACAGCAAATGCACCATTTACCGAAATAACGGCAAAGTTTGCATCTGGGATACCTTGTACGGCAGAATCAATCGTTGCATATTTAATATCGCTTTTTGCTTGTGCTGAGTTTTTATTTGTTAACAATTCTTCTACTGCTAAGTAAGCGCTTTCTGTTTGCTCCGCATTAGCAGTTTTTACAATAATCATTAAGTCACCAGCTGTTGCTTCCTCTACTTCTGACGTCATCAAACCAACGTTGCGAATGACTCCTTTGTTCATTTCAGTCCCCATACCAATAATTGCTTGCTCAACGCCTTCAATTTGATTCGCTTTTGTTGATAGTGACATCAATGATACTGAATCAAAATATGTGTTTCGCTTAATTACGACTTTAATACTCATCTTTATCCTCCTAATTTTATATTGGCTTCTAAGCCACTTATAAGCCCTAAGGCGATATCTGTCCCCGATGAGGAGCCAATTGCAAGCACCTTTCTAAGAGCCTGAATTGAATCCGCTTCCGTTCCATATAAAATGGAATAAATGAGTGAACAGATGGATTCCCTTACTTGTCCATTTGCTGCCTTTTTCAATGTTGTATAGCTAATAGCATTGGTCAAAGGCTTCATCATGTTGATGGCGCTTTCACACAGTTGCTTGTAAATATAACAAGGACTATTTTCTAAGTGAATGATGGCAAATAAGCCTACTAAAAAATCATCACCTGATGGTGTTAGCCCAGGTCCCAAGCCTACTAAATCAATTGCATAACTCTGAAAATGATCAAAACGCTGATTCATTAATTCCTCTCGGAGTAAACTTGTACGTTGCTGAAGCAATCTCGATGTTTCAGCCTCAAACTCACTAATTGATGAATTACTACGTTTCATTCCTCCACTTTTGCCATGTAAATTAATAAATTGTTTTACAGTGACTACATTCGTTTTTAAACAGGTTTGATCAGTTGGGAAAATAGGTAGTTGACATTGCCAACGAGTGGCGGTCTGCATTGCTATTTGTACTTTATCTTCTATTAATAGTTGGTCATGTTGAACCGATACTCTGTCATGTTGATGAATGTGCAGGTTGCCTAAAGTATCGAGATCGATAATCAGTGTATTGGGTGCATTATCCATTGCTTTCGTAGCAAGTGTGAAAATTTCTCCATTAGCCTCGCTTTGAATATTCAATGCATGCGTAAAAACACTATGAACCATTCCCGTAAACCCCGATGCACCTATTTGCTGAAGAAAATAGCCATCACCAGATATTGCGTGTATCATATGTACACCTCTTTATGCCCTAGAAATACTACTATTTTGCCCCTGCTCCTAGTAAAATCTTTTCAATTTCAGTGAATCCTTTTTCTCTCGCCATCGCTAACGGTGTCACCCCATATTGATCCACTAATTGTGTATCTGCACCATGTTCAACTAATAAACGAACAATTTCCTGTTGCTTCTCTCCACCATCATTTAAAAGAATTGCTTCAATTAATGGTGTCCAACCACAAATATTCGTATGGTTGACATTAATATCTGTAGTCGTAACAAGTTCACGTACCACATCTACAAATCCCTTCTCACTTGCAGGGTGAACACCTACACCACCAAAGCGGGTTAAACGTTCTAAATCTGTGTTTGCTTCAAGCATTATTTTCACAAGCTCTAACTTTCCGTTAATACATCCATATAAGAATGGATTTAAGCAAATTTGATCTTGAAGGTCGATATCTGCCCCTTCCTGAATTAGAAATTTTACTGTTTCTAATTGATCATTCATAGCAGCAAGTAAAATTGCCGTACGTTTACGCTTATTGCGAGAGTTAATATCTACACCTTGTTGTAAATAACCTTTCAAAGCGTTAATATCCCCTGTTTCAGCCGCAGCTAAAAATTCCGACACCACATTTGTATCTTCCACATTCTTACCTCCATTAATCCGACCTATTGTTCATTTCAACTAAAGGGAAATGAACCGCAGCAATGTTATTTTTTTCACATTACCGTCTTACACGCTTTATTTTATTCTCTTAAAACGTATATATCATTGTTTAGCAAAACCAAAAAGAATGTAGATGATTTAGGCAATGTGTACAATGTTTTGTGATAAGATTATGGCAAAGGAGTGAAATCATTTGCTAACAATCAAAGATATTCTAGAAACAAAGGCACTCGAAGGAATTAAAATTGTTGCCGGAGAACAAGGGATTCATAATAAAATTGCACTTGTGAACATTATTGAAAATCCCGATGCATTTGATTGGCTGACACCGAATGAATTATTATTAACAACTGGTTATATATTTCAAGACGATGAAGCATTACAAAATAAAATTATCCAAGAAATTTCTAAAATAAATTGTGCTGGCCTTGTCATTAAAATGAGGCGCTATTTACAAAAAACGCCTCAAAACATGATTGATATTGCCAACCAATATGGTTTGCCCTTAATAGAATTACCTTATAACTACACCTTGTCCAAGGTCATCTCGATCATCAATGAAAAGGCTTCAGGAGGCTATGATTTATTAAATAGGAAGTCATTGGATATGCATAATACGTTGTTTAAGGTGGCACTTGAAGGTGGAGGCATTGAATCCATCTCTTGCATGTTAGCCGAAACGATTAATAACCCGATTATCTTTTTGGATAGTGACTGGAATTTACTGCATTATACAGATCTCGATTCGAATCCTGTGCCACTTGCCTATGGCATCAACCTCAAGAAGAATCGGCCTACGTTTTCGAAGGATTTCATTGATACAATTCCAAAAGATTTAAACGAAATGCAAAAATCAATTACAAGGATGTATCATTTAGAAGATGTGGCTGTGAAATGTCGAATACTACCCGTGGCAGTTGCAAATTACATTTACGGCTATATTGTAATTTGGCAAACCGTACGTGATTTGACGGAGTTTGATTTCATCGTTTTGGAGCAAGCATCCACGATTGTTGCGTTAGAAAGGATTAAACAGAAGGAAATTGAGGGTGTGCGTTTAAAAATTAAACAGGAATTTTTTGATGATTTATTGACGGGTAAAATCAAATCCAGTGAAACGCTGCAAACACTCTGTGACCTACACGGCTTAAATATCAATTATAAATATTATTGTATCGTCATTTCGATCAGTCATGACAACCTGAGTGAACACCTTGATTTAATTTCAAGAAAATACGAATCTGATAATATAGCAAAAAAATGTGTGACTTTAATTTATGAACACTCTAGTACCATCAATGGAGAAATTACATGTCTTTATCGAAACAATCAAATCATCGTACTAATAGGACAACAGGATACGAAGCAAGACAGGACGATTAATGAAACAAAACAATACGCAGATACTATTCTGCAATTATTAATACAGCATAATAGCCAAACTTCCTTTTTGGTAGGTATTGGCAAAGAATATAAACATATTCGCTTTGTTCATAAAAGCTTTGCAGAAGCTCATGAAGCACTTCGACTAATGCAACGGTTTGAGGAACGTGGAGCTGTAGCCCATTTTGCCGATCACTCAATTTATCATTTTTTAGATTCAAATATGAATGAGGTGCAATTAAAGGACTTTTTCTTAGAAAGCTTAGGAGCTGTCTTTGAGCATGATCTTTTACATGGGACAAGCTACCTCGTTACATTAGAAAACTATTTTATTAATCATATGAATATTAGTGAAACAGCTAAGGAAATGTTTGTTCATCGTAACACATTAATTTATCGTATCGAAAAGATTAAAGAGATTCTAAAAACAGATTTAAAAAGCTATGAGGAACTGCTGCAAATCCAATTAGCCCTTAGAATTTATCGTTTGCTTGGAAAGTCTTTATACCATGATGAATTCGCAGATTAATTGTACAAGGTGATGCCCGATATGTGCATCGCCTTTTTAACTTGAATCAACCTAAACATCACGTATAGCAGACCCTCTCTTTTATATGATATATGATACGCTTCATTTCATATTCAGTTCATAAACGCATGCTATAGTAAAGCCATAGAAACGAAATACGTTGTTTTATACATTGAAGGAGGCTTATTTCTTTGCAAGAGACATCAAAAGACAAGACAAATCAAAAAGATTGGCGACGCTTTATCCAATTAATCAAACGAGCCGAACCCCCAATTTGGTTACTGGTCATCGCTTTAGTAATGAGTTTAGCTACGACGGGTGTAGGCTTTATCGTCCCACTCTTTACAAAACAATTGGTGGATGGTTTTTCATTAGAATCACTTGATTATTGGCAAATTATTGTACTCGGTATTGCCTTTATCGCACAAGCTATTGCTAGCGGATTATCCATCTACTATTTAAATCGTGTTGGTCAGCATGTTGTCGCTAGATTGCGAGACCAGTTATGGCGAAAGCTTTTACATTTACCCATACCCTACTATGATCAACATGATACAGGTGAAACATTAAGCCGTGTTACGAATGACACAGCCGTTGTAAAAGAGCTCATTACAGAACATTTAGCAAACTGTTTATCTGGGGTTATTTCGATTATTGGTTCCATCATCATTCTCTTAATCTTAGATTGGAAAATGACGTTAGTGATGCTAATTGCAGTCCCACTCGCAATGCTGATTTTAATGCTACTAGGTAAACGGATGTTTGTGATTTCTAAAGGTATGCAAGATGAAACAGCGAAGTTTACAGCGGTGTTAAGTCAAGTTTTGCCTGAAACTCGTTTAGTAAAGGCTTCGAATGCTGAGCACGTGGAATATGAGCGTGGCAAAAAAGGCATTACAAATCTTTTTACATTCGGCTTAAAAGAAGCGAAAATTCATGCACTGATTTCACCGCTCATTTCATTCGTTCTCATGTCAGTGCTAGTAGCGATCATTGGCTATGGTGGTGTTCGCGTTTCCTCTGGGGAACTGACTGCTGGAGATATGGTGGCATTTATTTTATATTTAATCCAAATCATTATGCCAATGACACAACTAACAATGTTCTTTACTCAGCTACAAAAAGCAATGGGGGCTACAGAACGAATTAGTGCATTACTGGAACATGAAGAGGAACATATTGATGAGGGTTTAACTGTCGAAAAAATCAATCAACCGATCTATGTTAAAAACGTTGATTTCTCTTATGCTGAAGAACCGATTTTATCCAATATTAACTTCACGATTGAACCAGGCAAGGTTACAGCCATAGTGGGGCCTAGTGGTGGCGGAAAAACTACAACCTTCTCGTTGTTAGAGCGATATTATCAGCCAACTAATGGTAGCATCACACTAGGAGATACCCCCATTGAAACTTTCTCTCTCCATTCATGGCGCAGTCAAATTGGCTATGTGGCACAGGAAAGTGCTCTGCTCTCAGGTACGATTCGAGAAAATATTTGCTATGGTATAGAGCGAGACGTCGCAGATGATGAGCTAGAAAGAGTCGCTAAAATGGCCTATGCGGATCAATTTATTAATGAGCTGCCAGATAAGTTTGACACAGAAGTAGGAGAACGAGGCATTAAGCTATCGGGAGGGCAACGTCAGCGTATCTCGATTGCAAGGGCGTTACTACGCAATCCCCAAATATTAATGTTGGATGAAGCAACATCAAGTCTAGATAGTAAGTCAGAAATTTATGTACAAAAAGCTTTAGACAACTTAATGCAAGGTCGCACAACATTAGTAATTGCGCACCGTTTATCTACCGTGGTAGACGCCGATCAAATATTATTTATTGAAAAAGGACATATTACAGGCTGTGGTACACACGAAACGCTCTTTGAAACACATGCTATGTATCGTGAATTTGCCATGCAGCAATTACGTATTAAAGAGAATGAATAAAGGGGTTTGTTGAAATGACAAAACTATTAGTGGTGGATGATGATGCACATATTCGAGAATTAGTAAAAGTATTTCTTCAAAATGAAGGTCTTGAGGTTATAGAGGCTACGGACGGTGTAGATGCACTGTCCAAATTAGCCGCTGAAAAAGTGGATATGGTTGTGATGGATATTATGATGCCAAACATGGATGGCTGGGCATTATGTGAGGAAATACGTTCATTCGATACGGATCTCCCTATCCTTATGCTAACAGCTAAAGGAGAAACCTCCCAAAAGGTCAAGGGCTTTCATTTAGGAACAGATGATTATCTAGTGAAGCCATTTGAACCAGTCGAGCTCATCGTGCGGGTCAAGTCCATTTTAAAAAGATACCGCATTTCCCTCTCACAGGTTGTTGAAGCTGGTAACGTTAAATTGAATCGCAGTACGCATGAAGTGGAATTGGACGGGGAGACTATTCTACTTCGTTTAAAGGAGTTCGAGCTATTATTCACACTAGCAAGCTATGTTGGTAAAACCTTTTCACGTGAACAATTAATCGAAGAAATTTGGGGCTTTGATTATGAGGGTGATGAACGAACAGTCGATGTCCATATTAAAAGAATACTCGAGCGTTTTCCACAGGAAGTTAGCGGCTTTGTCATTCGCACTATTCGTGGCCTTGGTTACCGCTTGGAACTAGCCACATGAGAAAACGAAGATTCTTTTTAAAGTTGATCATGGTCCTTTGCCTGTTTCTCATTGCAAATACTGTATTTGCTTTGCTTGCCTATCATGCAACCACATGGCTTTATAGTCGATTGGGTGCAGAGCCCCAAGGATTTTGGCTACAGTTAGGAACAGTAATTGGTGTATTTGTGCTCTTTGCCTGTTCAGCCGCTATTATCTTTTTAATCGGGCTAAATCGACAACGTAACTATTGGGATACGATTGTAGATGCATTAAGTCGCATGGCAAAAGGTGACTTTGATGTCAAATTAGATTTGAAAGCAGATGAGGAAGACCAATTTGGGCAATTAATTCATGGCATCAATCATATGGCCGTTGAATTAGGCGAACTCGAAAGAATGCGTCAAGAGTTCATTTCCAACGTTTCACATGAGATACAGTCACCTTTAACGTCTATTAATGGCTTTGCAAAGGCACTAAAAAATATCAATCTGCCTGAGGAAAAACGCCAACATTATTTAGACATTATCGAATTAGAAAGTCATCGTTTATCGAAAATTAGTGAGAATTTACTTAAACTAACATCATTAGAATCCCAGCATCATCCTTTTGAGCCTAAACAATATCGATTAGATAAACAATTGCGCAATGTTGTTCTCGCATTAGAACCGAATTGGCTAGAAAAAGAGCTCGACTTTGATCTCCATCTTGACAACATTTGCATCACAGCTGATGAGGATTTAATGAACCAAGTATGGATGAATTTGCTGACTAATAGCATCAAATTTACCCCCAATAAAGGTACCATCTCATTGTCCATGAGGTTGGACTCAGATAGAATCACCGTAATTGTTCAAGACACTGGCATTGGCCTAACGGAGGAACAACAAATGCATATCTTTGAAAGATTTTATAAGGCTGACCAATCCCGAACAGCCACAAATGGTGGCAGTGGATTAGGGTTAGCGATTGTTAAAAAAATTATTGATATGCACAATGGAACGATTACTGTGGAAAGCAAGCTAGCCGAATGTACAAGATTTTTAATTACAATACCGATCGTCAGTATTTCAGCTCGTGCAAACGATTAACACCGTTCTGCACGAGTTATTTTTTAGTAAGCTACTTTTCTAAAATATTGATATACTTTATTCAATTTTTGCTGTTGCTTCCCCTTTTTACTTTCCATGTTACCAAACTCAAAAAACTTCACTTTTTTCATCCCAACAAACTTAAACAATGCACGCTTCATCAAAATTTTATGTGCGTTATTCAACCATAAAAATGGATAATTGGTTGGCCCCTTCATTGTAGACACACAGACAACAGACTTCCCTTTTAAGAGCCCTTCTGGAAATAACCCCTTTGTATCGCGATAAGCAAAGTTCGCTGCAAATAATTGATCAATATAGCCTAACAGCATAGCTGGTGGCCTCCCCCACCAAATCGGGTAAACAAAAACTAGTTGATCTGCCCAAGAAAGCTGTTGGCGATATTTTTCCATCTTCGGATCCTGATACATATCACGTCGTCGTTTGTGCTCATGGAACATTAAACGTGGATCGAAGTCTTCTTCATATAAATCTAGTATCTGTAACTCCTCGATGGCAGGATTCTCACGACACCCCTTAATTACTTCCTGTAGAAAAGCATAATTTAAACTTTTATGATTTGGGTATGTATAGACAATTAATGTTTTCATTTCGTGCACCTCATTACTTATCATTTGATAACAAAATAATAATCGAGCTCTTTTTAGTTGTCAAATGATAATTGTTTTGAGATAAGTTATTTGGTATCTTGACAGTAGAGGTGATCCCAATGAATAAAAGCTCTTTATTTCATCAATTTGTATCGTTTACTGCCACTATCCATCAAGTGACACACGATCTTACACAAAATGTTACGGATGCAAATATCACACCGCTACAATATAAAATTCTTGAATATATTAAAGTAAGCCAGCCTGTCACACCAACCGAAATTAGTGACTGCCAACACATGTCCTTACCAAATACGAGTCGTGAACTACGAAAATTAAAAGAACGACAGCTAATTGAAAAATTTAACGACACCGGAGACCGAAGAAAGCAATATGTTCGCTTGTCCAATGAAGGTGAAAAAATGATGGAAGAGGCCTTCGCCTGTATAGAGGAACGCTTTTCCCAGCTTATTCAACATGCTTCTCCACAGGATCTAAAGGAAATCCAACATGCCCTAACCATCCTAGAGCAAAAGGTTTTTCAACAGAAAGTTTAAGACCATGCCGCTAGCTGCTTCCTACAATAGCAGGCTGGTTCTTTTTAGGTAGTTGGTGTTGCATTATTGCTCATACCTTTGCTTGTGGTGATTATTCTTGATTCCATACCGCTCATACTCTTGCTCGAGGTGATCATTCTTAGCTCCATTCCGCTCATACTCTTGATCGAGGTGATCCTTATTGGTTCAAAACCGCTCATAACCTTGCTCAAGGTGATCATAATTGGCTCCATTCCGCTCATATCCTGGCTCAAGGTGATCTTTATTGGCTCCATTCCGCTCATA
>NZ_DAMDAY010000023.1:0-41817 GCF_032093475.1 Lysinibacillus sp.
ACGTTGGATACTCGAAACGCCTTCAGGACGTACAATGGAATGTCCATTTTGTAGCCAATTCACTTTGCCAATAAAATCTGCTACGTACGCTGTTGCTGGTGCCCGATAAATTTCCTCTGGTGAGCCGATTTGAGCAATCCTCCCTGCCTCCATGACAATAATTTGATCAGACATGGTCATGGCCTCTGTTTGATCGTGTGTGACAAAAATAGCCTGGCAATCAAGCTCATGAATAAGATGCATGATTTCGTCTTGCATTTGCTCTCTGAGGACAGCATCAAGAGCTGACAATGGCTCATCAAATAAAATCAATTTAGGATTGGTTGCTAAAGCCCTCGCTAATGCTACCCGTTGCTGTTGGCCGCCCGATAATTCACCAGGCTTCCGTAGCTCATAGCCTTGCATTTTAACCATTTGTATGACATGTTCCACTCGAGCCGGAATGTCTGACTTAGGAACAATCCCCTTTAAGCCAAAGGCAATATTTTGATAGATGGTCATATGTGGCCACAGTGCAAAATCCTGAAAAACCATGGCAATATTGCGTTTATTCGGTTTGACATTTTTGCGAGATTCCGAAGAATAAATTACGGTGTCATCAAATCGAATTTCCCCTTTCGTTGGTTGTTCAAGGCCTGCAAGCAATTTTAGTAAGGTTGTTTTACCACAGCCTGATTGTCCAAGAATGGTAATAAATTGTTGATCTAACTCCACATCGATAGGCCATAATGCTTGGGATTGCCCATATTTTTTCTCGATATTGGTTAATGAGATTTTCATACATATCCTCCTCGTTATGTACAACTATAAATTCCAGATATTTAGAAAATATTAATCTACTATTAATAACTCGTTAAAATAAATCTAATAAACTAAAGTAAATGCAAGATTTTTTCTAATTTGCTTTAGGAGGATAAAATGAATAATAGTAAACTAAAGGCATTTTGCTTACTCGTAGAATTAAAAAAATTAGCCCCTGTTGCCAAAGAACTTGGCATTACAGCCCCTACAGTGTCCTTTCATATCCGCTCTATTGAAGAGGAATACGGCATTCGCTTGTTTCGAACAAATGCAGGAGGATATCGTTTAACAGAGGCTGGCGAGGGTGTTTATCATTATGCCCGTCAAATCGTTCAACTCCAAAAGGATATGAATCGTTTTGTCGAAACCCTTTTGGCAGGACATATTGGCTCATTGCGACTTGGGGCAAGTGGATTGCCTGCGCATATTTTCATGCCTGATTTAATCCATCAAGTTTCAACAGCTTATCCAGAGATTCGCATTTCATTGGAAGTAAAAACAGCACCTGAAATTGAAGAAAAAGTTGCACTGCAAGAGTTAGATTACGGACTTATTATGGAAACTAAACAGGAAAATCCTTTACTTCATTACGAGACTATTGGTGAAGATGCACTCGTTTTGGCATGCAGTCCTACACACGAGCTAGCAACAAAAAAGAACATCACAAAAGAAGATGTTCTTAAAAACAAACTATTATTGCACACGTCCTCTAGCTCCACGAATCACTTTATTGAAAAATGGATGAATCCTTTTCAGCCCTCTATGTATACGATTGAATTGGATTCTGTAAGCACGATTAAAAAGATGCTGACCTTTGAAAAAAATGTTGCTTTTTTATCTGTTGCTTTAATAGAGGAAGAATTAAAATCCGGATTACTAGTAAAAAAGGATTTACATGATGTGACACTTAAGAGAAAAATTCAATTTATTTATCCTAAAACGCGCTTAGATCACACGATTGATAAATTTGTCAAACAGTCGATTGATGAAGTTGCACAACAATTAAAAAAGTCTTCCGTCATGACATAATTCCACAGGTAGCCGTAATAACATGAAATGGGGACATTTTATTCTTTTAGAAAGGAGGGTTGTCCTTGCTAACCAAGCTGTTGACAAAGGATTGTATACAGCTTGCAAATTTTGTCCATTCGTGGCAGGAAGCCATTCATTTAGCTGCAAGCCCATTATTACAGTACAACAAGATTGAACAACGTTACATCGAAGCTATGATTCAATCCATTGAGCAATATGGTCCCTACGTCGTTATCACTCCGAAAGTGGCCATTCCACATGCGCGACCAACTGATGGCGTTTATGAACAAGGAATGAGTTTGCTATGCTTAGAAAAGCCTGTATTTTTCAGTCCCAATCAGCCTGTTTACTTAATTTTTGTGTTAGCGGCCATCGATAATATGTCACATTTACAAGCCTTGGCAGATTTGATAGTAGTATTACAAAATCCTGACCAGATTGACGACCTTATTGCCTGTCAGCATCAAGACACGCTATGGGAGAAAATCAAACAATATACAACAAAGGAGTCAACAGAATGAAAATTTTAGTTGTATGTGGGAGCGGCTTAGGCAGTAGTTTTATTTTAGAGTTAAATGTCAAAAAAGCATTAGAGGCATTAGGGAAAGAAGCTGAGGTATCACATACGGATTTAGCATCCGCAAAGGCGGAGACAGCAGATATTTATTTAGGCGCCGCCGACATTGTAAATGAACTAGCAAAAGACAAAGGAATCATTGTGAGCATCGTTAATATGATGAGCATTGCGGAAATTAAAGAAAAGCTAGAACCATTTCTTTAGGCACTTAAAAAATTGGATAGGATGAGGTGTTGAATATGTTAGATGTTATCATGTATGACATTTTAGGAACACCAGCTATATTAGTCGGCCTATTCGCATTGATTGGTTTACTGATTCAAAAGAAATCAAGTTCTACAGTTCTTTCAGGTACTTTAAAAACCATAATGGGCTTTGTCATCCTTGGTGCAGGAGCAACTGTCCTAATTGGCTCTTTAGATCATTTTAGTAAAATGTTCGACCATGCCTTTCAAGTACAGGGGGTCATTCCTAACAATGAAGCCATTGTGGCAGCTGCTCAGACTAATTTTGGTACAGCTACTGCACTGATTATGGTATTCGGAATGATTATGAACCTATTATTAGCGCGATTTACGCCATTAAAATATATCTTTTTAACTGGGCATCATACATTATTTATGGCTTGTTTAATCGCTGCTTCATTGTCTGTAGGTGGGATGAGTGGTATACCACTTATTATTGTCGGATCTATTATCCTCGGTCTTTGTATGGTCGTGTTCCCTGCTATTTTACAACCAACAGTCCGACAAATCACTGGTAGTGACGATTTTGCCGTCGGTCATTTTGGCAGTGTTGGCTATTATGTTTCTGCCAAAATCGGCAAGTTAGTTGGTAATAAAGCGAGAACAACAGAGGACATACAAGTACCAAAATCACTTGGCTTTTTACGTGATACTTCTGTCGCTATTTCTTTAACAATGGCTATATTCTTTGTCATTGTTGCCCTTTTCGCAGGACCTTCTTATATCGAGGCACAATTGTCTAATGGGTCTAACTTTATTATTTTCGCGATTATGC
Source organism: Lysinibacillus sp. (assembly GCF_032093475.1). Classification (NCBI taxonomy): domain Bacteria; kingdom Bacillati; phylum Bacillota; class Bacilli; order Caryophanales; family Bacillaceae; genus Lysinibacillus; species Lysinibacillus sp. The sequence goes on from NZ_DAMDAY010000023.1 coordinate 3,431, forward strand.
AAGCGATTACATTTGCTGCAGGCGTCTATATTATTTTAGCAGGCGTTCGGATGTTAATTGCAGAAATTATTCCAGCCTTTAAAGGAATTGCTGATAAACTCGTACCAAATACAAAGCCAGCACTAGATTGCCCAACCATCTTCCCCTTTGCACCGAATGCCGTCATCATTGGTTTCATCTTTAGTTTTTTAGCAGGGGTGGTTTCTATGTTTATCCTCCCCTTCATCGGACTAAAGGTTATTGTTCCAGGGCTTGTTCCGCATTTCTTCACAGGTGCTGCAGCAGGCGTCTTTGGTAATGCCACAGGCGGCAGAATTGGTGCCATGGCAGGAGCTTTTGCTAACGGTTTATTAATTAGTTTTATCCCAGCTATCCTTCTTATCTTTATGGGAGACATTGGCTATGAAGGAACAACCTTTGGCGATTCAGACTTCGGTGTTATCGGTATTATTATTATTAATTTATTAAAATTATTTGGAGCGGTTTAAAGCTGATGTAATTAGCTTTCATATTGTTAAAAAAGAACGATTGACGTGGAGTTGATTTCGGTTATGCCAGCGTTCTTTTCTAGTGGCATCGCGCGGCTCATTGCATGCCACCAGGAATTCATCACCAAGCAATTCTGGCACGGAAAGTCTATCAATTTTCACAAAAATTATATTATGAATGCCTAGCGCTATTAGCGGTAGGCTTTTTGCTGCGGAAACTTTAATAAAACGATTACTTTATTTATAATCCTCCTTTATATGTGTCACTTAGTATGGATATATAGCAGAAAACTAATATTTATTTTTTCTCGATGTCTGACATCAGACTAAAAAACTTCACATTTTGCCGATATATACTCTATAAACAACAGGAGGTACAAAATTTGAAAAAATTAATGGTTATTTTTCTTTTGATTGCTCTGTTAGCAGCAGGTTGCTCGACAGCTCAGACAGAATCATCAACTGAGGAATATAAAATAGGTATTTTACTTTCAGATGCAGGACTTGGTGATGAGTCATTTAATGATTCTGCTTTTAAGGGGCTAGAAAAGGCCCGAGATGAGCTTGGCATTTTATTTGATTATAAAGAGGCACCTGATGGTAATTACGAGGAAAAGCTGAACGAGCTTGTTGCTGAAAAATACGATATCATCATCGGCCTAGGTTTTTCAGTACAAGAAGCGCTAGAAAAGACAGCAAAACAATTTCCAGAGCAGCAATTTATACTGATTGATGGACAATCCGAGGTCGACAACATAATTTCCATTACCTTTAAAGAACAGGAAGGTAGCTTTTTAGTTGGTATGGTGGCAGCTATGACAAGCAAAACAGGAAAAATAGGCTTTATTGGTGGGGCAGATGCTCCTGTTATCCATCACTTTGAGAATGGATTTATTGAGGGAGCTCGTTACGTAAAACCTACTATTGAAATTTTGAGTAAATATGCTGGTACTTTTGATGATACTCAGGCAGGCGCAGCAATAGCTGATCAATATATTAAAAATAACGTTGATTTTATTTACCATGCCGCTGGTTTTACTGGCTTTGGGGCAATTAAAAAGGCCGAAGAAAAAGGCATTTATGCAGCCGGTGTTGATATTGATCAATTTTTTGTTGCTGAAAAAACGGTGGTTACATCCATGCTAAAAAATGTTGACCTTGCCGTCTATCAACTTGCGAAGACATTAGTAGAAGACGGAAAAATAACGGAAAAATCGTTTGCCTTAGGTCTCGCCGATCAAGGCGTGGGACTAGCCGATATTCGCGTTATTCAACTGACAACCGAGCAACAAGCTGCCATTGAAAAAGCAAGAGAAGCCATTGTTGCAGGTACGATAAAAGTAACTGCAGAAAAGAGGGATGGCCAGTGACATTACGTAAAAAATTATTTATGAATACACTGATCCCAATCGTACTGGCAATGGCTATGATTGGTTTCATTATCATGCAAACATTTACGATTCAAACAACAGCACAGGATGACACTGAACTTTTACTTGTAGTAAAGGAACTTGAACAAAGTCTGGTGGTTGCCAGCCAATCATTAAATAATTACACCTATTTAGAAAGTGAAGCCAATAAAAACGAAGCACTTGCTATATTACAAGAAACAAAAAGTAATGTAGACGAATTAGCCGCTCTCTCAAAAATACCAGAGCATCAAGCAATCATCGAGAAAATAGCTAGTAAATTTAAAGATCTGGAACAAGCTACAGAAAGCGGCTTTCAAGAAAACAACCGTTCTGAAATTAAAAAGCAGTCCATCAGAATCAAAGGTATTTTAAATGATATGTATTTGCTGAAAAAAGAAACGAACGAATGGTATCAGGAGATGATACAAGTCACAAAGCAAAAAATAGGATTCATTACAACTTCGACAATCATAGGTAGTGTGTTATTAATTATCGCAACAATTATTTACTCCTATTTGGCTGCGAAAAGAATTACCAAACCGATTAATCAAATTGTAGAATGTGCACAGGCCGCAGCTACAGGGGATCTAACGATTGATACCGCTACCCTTTCCTATCAACCAAACAGTCGAAACGAAATCGATCGATTAACAGAAAGCTTTTCACAGATGATGAATAATCTAAAAGGTACAGTTCAATCGATTGATCATATCGGACAGGATGTTAATTTATTTACACAAGATGTTACGAGCCATATGAAAAATATTCATGAAAGCAGTAACCAAATCGCTACATCTACTGATGAATTAGCAAAAGGAAGCTACACAATGTCAGAGGACATCCAATCTGTTGCGATTCTGATGAATGGTATGGCTGATCAATTCAAAGGTGTCATGCTAACAAGCGAGCAATCAGCTACAACAGGTAAACAGGCATTGGAAGCCGTTCATAATGGGCAGTACTCATTAGAAAAGCAAGCTACTATTGTGAAGGATATTTCAACCACATCACTTGATATTAAAGAGGCTGTTACGCAGTTTTCCCAATTTACCTCAGAAATTGAAGGAGCAGCTAATGCTGTCCACACGATTGCAAGCCAAACGAATTTACTTGCCTTAAATGCCGCTATCGAGGCTGCACGCGCGGGAGAAGCGGGTAAAGGGTTTGCCATTGTCGCAGATGAAGTTAAAAAGCTCTCAACAGAAACAGAGCATGCAACGACTTTAATATCTTCAATGGTAACGCAAATTCAAGATGGCATTACCCATATACTAACTACCGCTGAACGTGGCTATCAGCTTTCAAATGAGCAAGCACAATCTATGGAAGAAACAGAAAAATCTTTCGCAGTGATTGCGACCCAAATTGCAAATATCCATCATGATTTACAACATCTTATAAAAGAAATGGGTCATACGAATGACATGAGCCAACAAGTAAATCGTACTATTGAAAATATTTCAGCCATTACTGAAGAAACAGCGGCTGGTACAGAAGAAATATCTGCATCGACACAGGAACAGCTACTAGCCTTCGAAAAAATTAATACAAAAATAATCGACCTTCAAGAAATGACAGATACATTGATGAATGAGCTAAAAAAATTTACATTATAGCCATTAGAGGCAATACCTAAAGAAATCCAGTGAAGACTTTCACTGGATTTCTGAATGTTATAAAGTTAAGCCACCGTCTACTAGCACGATTGAGCCTGTCATATAGCTTGCTTTATCTGATGCTAGGAACACAACCATTTCAGCAAGTTCCTCTGGTTTCGCATAGCGTCCCATTCTCATATTCGGAAGTTCCTCAGGAATATAGCCACCTGTTTCAAACATATTTGTTACGCTGTTTGTTAACGCTGTCTCTACTCCACCTGGACAAATACCATTGATACGGATGCCTTTTTTTACATATTCTAAGGAAGCTGACTTTGTTAAACCTACTACTGCATGCTTACTTGCAGAATAGACAGCCATACTATGCTCACTACGAACGCCAGCTGTTGAAGCCGTATTAATAATAGAGCCGCTACCTTGTCCTTCCATTACTTTTAAAACATGTTTTAAGCCAAGGAATACACCCTTCACATTGATTGCCATAATACGATCATATTCTGAATCATCGATCTCTGTTAATGGAGAAATTTTTTGAATAACTCCAGCATTATTGAAAAATACATCGATACGTCCATAAGTATCTACTGCCGCATTGACATATTTCTGAACATCTTCACTTTTTGAAACATCAGCCTGAACGAAAATGCCTTCTCCGCCTTGCTCTTTAATTAAGTTTAATGTTTCTTCCCCTGTTTCCTTGTTGAAATCAACAACTACCACTTTTGCACCATTGCTAGCAAGTTTCAAACTGCTGGCTCTTCCAATACCACTTCCTCCACCTGTTACAACTGCAATTTTATTCAAAAGATCCATCTTCTATTCCTCCCTAACATCTTGAATTCAGTATCTATTTTATTGCTACTTCTCCTTAATTTATTGTATTATTCTACACAAAATAGTACTTTCTCATTGTCTATACAATAAAAATTGTAATTGCTTTCATTACTATTATAAACGGGGGGAGAAACGTGAAAATATCGACAATTGATCTTCAATACATAAGTCAACTCATCTATGAAACCCATCACCTTCCTGTTTCTTATATCAATGCATTAGGAGAAGTTATTTTTGACTATTCATCAGCTGACTATCAAAATAATCCTTCCTATCATTCTTTAAAGGAACAGTTAACAGCATATCCATATCATAGAGCTTCAAATGATTATCCAATTTTTTTCTCTCATGCTGAATTTAATTTTTTCTATATCAACCTAAAAATCGATGAACAATATTTAGGAGCCATTGTCGTTGGCCCTTCCCTTTCACCAGAAATGGAAGACACTGAAAACCCATCTACTTATCATGATCACGAGATGATTCCTCATCTTCATTATCAGCAATGTTTAGCTATTAGTTTATTTGTTTATTTTTCAATCTATCAAAAGAAATTAACTAAAATGGCTGTTATTCAACACAACCAAGCATTAAAGCCCCTAATTCGTCATGAGGAAAATACTGCGATAGAACTTTCACATGCTAGAAGAAATGCTATTGTTCATACAAATCTTTACTACGAAAAAATACTGTTAGACTATGTGAAAAATGGACGTATGGAAAATCTAAATGAAGTTTTAAACTATTCCATTATGGAGCAAGCAGAACTAGGAGTACTTTCCAAACGTAATAATTTAAGAAGTGTACAGTACTTGATGATTACAGGAGTTGCCCTTATATGTCGTGCAGCGATTGAAGGTGGTTTAAATGAAGAAACAGCCTTTACATTAAATGATTTCTACATACAAAAGCTTGAGGATCAAAATAGCTTAATCGACATTCTTTCATTAATGGAGGAAGCTATTTACGATTTTACGCGTCGTGTGTCAAAGACAAATAAACAGAAATATTCAGCACCCATTACAACTTGCATCCACACGATCGAAAATCAACTATATGGTGAAATCACACTTGATCAACTTTCAGCCATTTGCCACTTAAGCCCAAATTATCTTTCTTCTTTATTTAAAAAAGAAGTAGGAATTTCCTTAAGCGAATATATTCAGCAACAAAAAATTGAGGGGGCGAAAAAACTATTAACCTTTACAAACTATCCAATCCTTGATATCGGCTCATTACTGAACTTCACAGACCAAAGTTATTTTATTAAAGTTTTTAAAAAATTTACGGATATCACCCCTAAGCAATATAGAAATGAGTATTCTCGTAAATGATGTAAAAAAAGAGAAAGTGAAGCACTGTAGCCACCTACTTTTACTTTCTCTTTCCTGATTTGAAGTAATACCTGTATCTCCTAAAACATACCTTACATTAAAACGTAATCATTACACTTTAAGGAGGTATATGTGGAACGTCTCCCTATTACTAGATATGTATTGAATTTTTGGTTCCTCTTTATTCTATTCGTAAGTCTGCTACCACTAATCTTATTCAACTTCTCAGCACTCAAAGATCTAAGTTCTTCTTTACTCAGTCTACACACTATATTTTTAAGTATTTTAATTGAAGCATTACCGTTTGTCTTAATTGGGATACTGATTGCCGGTTTTATTCAAATTTTCATTAAAGAGGAACATATCCAAAGATGGATTCCTCGCAATACGTTGATGGCTGTTGTCATGAGTTGTTTTGTAGGAGCCTTATTTCCTGCCTGCGAATGTGGGATTGTTCCTATTGTTAGAAGATTGATTGCCAAAGGCGTACCAATACATGCTGCTATAGGATTTATGTTAACTGGTCCACTCATTAATCCCATTGTTATTCTCTCCACCTACATGGCATTTGGAAATAATTTAAAAATAGCTGGCCTTCGGATGCTAGTTGGCTTTGTCATTGCTATTATTATCGCATTACTCAGTAGCTTGTTTTTTCAAGGTTCACAATTTAAGAGCTCTGTACAACCCATTTCATTGACAACAACTAATCAACAACCATCCTTTGTCACAAAGCTAATAAATATGTTCAAACATGCCATTGATGAATTTTTTGATATGGGCAAATACTTAATTATCGGAGCATTTTTAGCTGCCTTTGTACAAACATATGTATCTACCAAAACACTCGTAGAAATTGGAGAAGGTGTCCCCTCTTCTATTTTAGTTATGATGGGCTTGGCCTTCATTTTATCACTTTGCTCGGAAGCCGATGCCTTTATTGGTGCATCCTTTAGTGCTATTTTCTCCACTCCATCCATTCTGGCATTTCTCATTTTTGGCCCTATGATTGATTTAAAAAATACTATTATGTTGATGAGCGTATTTCGTATTAAATTTGTCTTATGGTTAATCGCCTTAGTGGCTACAGTTGTCTACATTAGTATATGGATTCTTTCAGCGTATCTCTAAGGGGGAAAGCCATGAAATTTCACTTTCAACAAGCGTTAAAAGCCTTGATGTTACTCGCCTTTTCAGCTATGATTGCCAGCCTGCATTGGACCGGGGAACTAACAAAATTCATAAACCCTAAATATGAAAGCCTCAGTAAAACAGCTGCCATTTTATTTTTTGTACTCTTTCTTGTTCAATTGACTAGAGTTATATCTTTTTCAAAGTCTCCCCATCACTGTGATCATGCTGGACAAGCTTGTTGCTCTCATCACCACCATGGTTACTCATGGATAGCCTATCTCATTATCATGACCCCCATACTGACAGGCTTCTTCGTACCAGCTAAAATTTTAGATGCTGCCATTGCTGATAAAAAAGGTGGTGCCTTTATTCTCACCCAACAAAGTCAATCATCTAAAATAGAGGATTACCTCACTTCAAATGAAACGATTGATGAAAATATTTACGATGAACATGAGGCTGATCCCCGACTGTTGGAGGAAAAACAGGAGATGACAAAAAAGCAATATGAGCGATTAAAGCAACAACTCTCACAAAAACCTATACTGAAAATGACTGATAAGGACTATACGATTTATTATGAAGAGATTAATCAAAATTTGGTCAACTATTTAGGGAAGAAAATACAGCTGAAGGGCTTTGTTTTAAAAGAAGAAAGCTTTACAGAAAAGCAACTCGTTATTTCAAGATTTCTTATTACCCATTGTGTAGCTGATGCAAGTATCGTAGGCTTCCTAACAGAATTTCCTGAGGCTCCCTCTCTCACAGAAGATACATGGATTGAAGTGGTTGGTACAATTAGTCAAACAACCTATGAGGGAACTAGCTTACCTGTTATCCATATTGAAGATTGGGTAACAATAGAACAACCCGAATCACCTTACCTTTATCCTATTAACATCCGAATGAGCTTCTAGCAATAAAAGGGCAAAGCGAATAATTTGCCCTTTTTCATCATTTAATCCCAGGAACAGCTAAATGCCTACCCATAAAAAAAGTGTCTTTTCATTTTTACAATAACCGGGAATAGTTATCAATTTGGCGTAACATCCATGCCATGTATCCATAAGATAGGTACTCTATTAACGAGCACCAAATTCATAAAAGAGCATAGCTGTAAATACAAGTTACGAAATTAACAATAGGTAGCTGAGCCTTTAGATTTTTTATGTTTGAAATGATTAACTACTCACAAAGGGGTTGCAAAAATTTGTTTTTCTATTGGGTCCCAAAGAACAATGCCCACATCCGCTCCCTGATCGATAACTCGAACTGTAATGGGAATGTAATCAAAATTTAGTTTAGTACTAATCAGCTGTAATAGCCCTACCAATTCTGTATCATTAATAAGAGGAACATTTACATCGATTTTAATATCAGTTAATTGGTCATCCTCATATCGAAGTTTCCCTATAATTTTCGGGTTTAAATGTTTAAATCCATCTTGTATTTCTTCTTTAAAATTTAATAATTTATTATACATATTTTGGTCTAAACTATATAACGCATCTGATGGGAATAAATAATACTTTTTATCAACTTCAGACCACTTTGTTATGGTATCTTCCCCTTGTGTCATAAATGTTTCAGCTAAAAATACGCCTGGAATAATATCATTGATATTAGATTCCTGATATAAAGTTAAATAAATGGGAACACGAGGTACTTTTTCATTTTTTCTAAGGTCTTTAATAATCTTTTCAGCTACTTCTTTCCCATACCTTTTCACATCATGAATATCATCATCATTTTCATCAACTTTCACTTGGCCAGTGTAAATTAAACCGTTGTCATCCGTTACTCGTATATCATAAAATTCATTAAGAGATATTGCGATCGACATACCTTCTATTTTGTTAGTTTTTTTATTTATAAAATTATGTTCTAAAACATGAGAGAGTATCAAAGGATACTTTTTTTCATCCTCTAAAACATTACCCGTCCTATTTTCAATGGCAGGGTTTAAACCTATACCTTCTTCTGTTTTTCTTTCTAACCATTGACTAATCATTTTTTCATCCAAATATTGACCTTCCTGCATGTAAAACTTTTCTGTTGGAAAATGCTTCACAGATAAATTCATTAATCCATTTTCTATCTCATTTATATTCAAGGCATTATTCATATTTTTGGTGATTAAGCCTCTAGCAATAGTGGACTTTGCAGGCTGTTGAAATTCATAAACTTCCTTTTTTTGTATAGATGAAGTATACATTTTCTCATTAGTAGGAACACCCTCAACATCACTACTACAAGAGGCTACTAACAATATTGGTGCAATTAAAAATAACATTCGCCTTTTCCTCATTACGATTACTCCTTGACGATTATGTAATAATTGTTTATTCCTATAACTTAACCATACCAAATTTTCCAAAATAAAACATTATAAATTAATAAATCTCACCATTCTATACAAGGTCAATCACAAAAGAAAGATCAATGCTCAAGAAAAATGAACATTGATCTTTAATAGAGTATCTGATTAATATAGGATGTCCCTCGTCATAGGGTCAATCACTTAGAGCAGTTGCCTTTCTTGTTTGAGCGAGTACTCCTCACCTTTCGAGCGGGGGTCATCCTTTTATGAGCAACCTCTCCTCAACTTGGAGCGGCTACTCACCTTCTTGGAGCGGTTTCCTTACCTTTATGAGCGGCTACCTTTACTTGGAGCGGTTTTCTTACCTTTTTTAGCGGCTACTCACCTTCTTGGAACGCTTTCCTTACCTTTATGAGCGGATACCCTTCACCTTGGAGCGGTTTTCTTCACTTTATGAGCGGGTACTCACCTTCTTGGAGCGCTTTCCTTCACTTTATGAGCGGTTAGCTTTCACCTTGGAGCGCTTTTCTTCACTTTATGAGCGGATACCCTTCACTTTGGAGCGCTTTTCTTCACTTTATGAGCGGATACCCTTCACTTTGGAGCGCTTTCCCTACCTTTATGAGCGGATACCCTTCACTTTGGAGCGCTTTCCTTACCTTTGTGAGCGATTACTCACCACTTTGGAGCGGGTTTTCTTCACTTTATGAGCGACTTCTCACCTTATTGGAGCGCTTTTCTTCACTTTATGAGCGGCTTCTCCTGAACTTTGAGCGGTTCTCTCTTTTATGAGCGGGCTACTCCCAAATTTGGAGCGGGGGCCATCCTTTTATGAGCGCCCTCTCCTCAACTTGGAGCGGGAGCCACACATTTTTGATCAAAAGCTCCATCACATTGAAGTATTTTCCTCACTTTTATCCAGCCTATAATTGACTATATACCGAAAGTGCATCGGTGATATTGTATTGCTCCGTTCGAGGATTTCCTTCTGCCCCTACTGTTACTAACACGTATTCTTGTCCATTTACAACGGCTAGACTTGCTAAACACAAACCAGCTTCATCTGTATAGCCTGTCTTACCACCTACAATTTCTCCTCCTGGCAATGCAGATGTAGTCATATGCTGAAACATGCGGCTTGTAAATGTAATGCCTTCGGGGTGAAGGTTTGTTTGCTTAATAGAATATCGTTCTGCTGTGTAAACATTGCGAAACTCATGATTGGTTAATGCATATTGTAAGAGTAAAGACATATCCTTTACTGTCGTATAATGTTTAGGATGATGCAATCCCGTTGTATTCATAAAATGTGTATTTTTCATTCCTAGCTGCTGTGCCTTATCGTTCATAAGTTTTACGAACTCCTTTTCTGATCCAGCAACATATTCAGCTAAACCAATGGATGCTTCTGCACCTGAGGGTAACATGGAACCATATAATAAATCCTCTAAAGTTACCTTCTCATTCGGGAGAAAACCCGCCACAGACGCATTTTCCTCGAATAAATCATTAAAGATATTTTTTTGTAACACGATTTCTTCTTGTAAATTTGAAATCTGTTCAATCGCGACTAAAACCGTCATCATTTTTGTCAAGGATGCAGGATAAATCATTTCCTCACTATTTTTTTCTAGTAGCACTTGATTTTCATCTAAATTCACTAATATTGCATTAGCACTGTATAAATCGATATTGAGCATATTACTACCCATTGTTTGCACTACGTTAGGTGATTCGACAATTTCCTGACGTAGTGACACGGGTGTTTCTTTTACTAGTAAATAACCAAGTAGCATGATGATAAGGAACAATATACTTAAAACACCTTTTCTCGTCATAAAAACAACTCCTTCTCTTATAGTTTTATTCAACCATAAAAAAAGGAGCTTTTTTTTAATTAACTATTAGTGAATTCTTAAGGTTTCTTAAGAATTCGTTGGAATCATCACAGTAAAAACTGTTTTCCCATTATTAGAAGTTGCCGTAATGGTCCCGCCATGGGCTTGGACAATTTCATTTGAAATGGCTAAACCAAGACCAGCTCCACCTGTTTGTGTAGACCTAGCATTATCTAAACGGTAAAACTTTTCAAATATCATGTTCAATTTTTCAGGAGGAATTGTCTTTCCTGTATTAGTAAACGAAATATACGTTTGATTGTTTTCGCTTTTTGCACTAATTTCAATTGTACTATTTGAATCACTATAGGCAATGGCATTTTTTAAAATATTATTAAATACCCTTGCTAATTTATGACCATCTGCATATATATTAATTTCTTCATCTATTTTGACAACCGCTTTTTGCCCTTTTGGTGCTAGCAATGGGTAAAATTCATCAGCTACTTGCATTAGCATATAATTTAGAGGAATAAGGTCTTTTTCTAAAACGATGGATTGTAAATTAAATCTTGTTATGTCAAAAAACTCGTTAATTAATTGTTCTAGTCTATTTGACTTTTCTAGCGTAATCGCAACATATTTCTCTTTTTGCTCAATAGGCATATCCCTTGCCTCATCTAAAAGGCTTAAGTAGCCAATAATGGATGTTAAGGGTGTTTTAATATCATGCGCTAAATAGACAACTAGATCATTTTTACGTTGTTCCGCTTCTTGAGCATCTCTCGCACGTTTTTCTAATTTATTTTTCACATCATTTAGTTTTTTCTCCAAGAAATCAAGCTCTTCGGGAAGTTGAATTTCCTTATCTGACTCATCGGCAAGCATTGTGATACTCGTACTAATTTGATGAAAATAACGAGTAAAGCGAGATAAGGCAATATAAAAAATGATTAATAATAATACAATAAAACCGATAGCAAGCCAAAGGGGTTTATTTTGTTGGAATAACACATTGTAGGCATTTTGTGCAGCAAAATAATCGAGCTGCAAGACTTTTTCACAAAAGTCAACAAAGGCATCTGCAAAAGGAGCTTGCAAGACTCCATCAATGAATGCAAAATTTATAAATAAACCTATGATGATCGCTAAGAGAAGGATAATAATAATTTGTACTACCATTTTTCTCTTCAGTCTGCCAAACTCATTTTTCAATGGTATACCCCACTCCCCATACGGTTTTAATAAATTTTGGGTTGTCCACAGAATCTTTCATTTTTTCTCGTAAATGCCGAATGTGAACCATTACAGTGTTATTGCTATTAAAGTACTTTTCTCCCCAAATTTCTTGAAATAATTGCTCTGAACTAATAACCTTCCCTCGATTTGCAGATAAGTACCATAAAATCGCGAATTCCGTAGGTGTGAGGGATAATGGTCTTTCATTTAAAAAGACTTGTCTTGTATTCTTGTTGATCATCAAACCTGCGAAATCAATGATATCCTCGTTTTGCTTTGAACCTTGGTTATACAATGTAAATCTCCGTATTTGTGCCTTTACACGAGCAACCATTTCCAATGGACGAAAAGGCTTTGTTATATAATCATCTGCCCCTAAAGAAAATCCATTTATTTTATCGATCTCTTCTTCCTTTGCCGTAAGCATAATCACTGGAAAATTAAATCTTTCTCGTATTTTTTGTAAAATAGTAAAGCCGTCGATATCTGGCATCATAATATCTAAAACAGCTAAATCCACATTTTCGCGCTCAATACATGCCAAAGCCTCTTGGGCATTATAATACTTAAACACATGGTAATTTTCATTTTTTAAATAAAGCTCAATTAAATCTGCAATTTCTTTTTCATCATCTACAACTAAAATATTCAATAAATGCCCCTCTCCTTCTACCACCCTGATGCTAATGGATTTTTCACAGGCATTATAGCATTTACTAGTAGTTATATCTATTAATAAGAAAATGTCTTGTGGACAAATAAAAAAGTAGATTTAGAAAAATATGTTTTCCCTAAATCTACTTTTAAATTTAATTGATTGCTAGAGGAGAGGATTTTCTGTTCAGGTCCTGTGTCACAACTCTCCCAGGATAATATTGCATTTGTTCATTAAGTTTATGTTCTTTTGCAGTTAGATTGTTTGGTCTCACTTTTAATACAAGCGTTTTGCTACCTAAAGATGATTGATACTTTTCTATATGTGATTTTGACAATGGGGCTTGGTAATAGTCTGGCACATATTTATCAAGCATTGCCTGCATAGCAACTGTTGCCTCATTGATATCTGTGACAATTTCGACCTCACCATTGGCGATGACACTCATATAAGCTGTATCCGTCTTAGCTGGAATGGGATCTACCATTGTTCCATAGCTTTCACATATGGTAATACAAGCATTCGGATTGGTCGTCAGTATGGCTACTTTTCTTCCTTCATTGGCACCATGGAAATAGAAACTACCATCTTTGAAGATATAATTTAACGGAATAACATATGGGATATGTTGATCCACTAAACCTAGAAAAGCGGTTTGTGCGTGCTCTAAAAATTGTTTTATGTGATGTTCATCTATACAAGCTCTGTTCTTCATTCGAATGTCTTTGTCCATCCTTATGTCCCCCTTATATCTTATAAAAGGAGTCTACAGTAGGTGTTATCACTAAAAAAGAGACAGTTTAATGAAAAGGAATGGGTACAACTAAAAACCATAGAAATTTCTTCTATTTAATTGTGCTCTTTTAGAAGTCTTTAGTTAAAAATTTCTCAAGCCTTTCTTTTTGTCTTTTTTTCATCCTCACCTGCATCGCGATAAAATAATTTAAGCTGTGCAACAATCATAATGCTAATGACTACCAGCAGAAACCAAGAGCTGATTTTACCAAAATGAACGATCTTCCACGATACTTCTTGGTTAGGATAGGACCATGCCCCAAAGAAAGTGGCGATATTTTCTGCAATCCAAATGAAAAAACCAATCAAAAAGAATGACCCAACGATAGGCATTTTATAGATAGAGTCTCGTACTGTAAATTTGACAGCTGTTCGATAAAACACTATAAAAAGTAAAGCCATTAATACCCACCTAAAATCATATATAAAATGATGGGTAAAAAAATTTAAGTAGATCATGGCACCAAGAGGAATGGCTACATAACTTTTGGGCCATCTGACGATTTTCAAATCAAAGCGACGCCATGCCTGGCAAATGTAACTGGCTACACTGGCATACATGAAACCACTGTATAATGGCACACCTGCTATTTTTGTCCATGCTTCTTCAGGATAGGACCACGAATTAAAATTCACTTTATAGAGCTCTAGCACAAGGCCAATAATATGAAACAGACAGATTACTTTTATTTCATCCTTTGTTTCTAAGCCAGATTTATACATTAAATATTGGGTCACAAGACAGATGATCAGAATGAAGTCGTATCTTGCTACGCCAGGAATTTGAATAGCTTTAGAAAGTGCAAGTGTCATAAATATGACAACAGGAAAAATACAAGATAATGCTTGATGATAAGTAAAGACTCCTAGATCTTTAAAAAGCTTCTTTAACATGCACCCACCTCAATGAACTTGGTCAGAATTTAATTTCTTCTTGTATGAAGAATAAACGATTAATTATTCTATTTCAATATTTTTTTATCGAAAAACGATAATTTTTTTCTTTTTATTTTGCAACTATTCTTTGCAAATTACGTCTTTCTTGTTCCTGATTAGCAAGGAAATGGGTTTAACAAATAAAAAAGAGTAGCCGCAACATGCAGCCACTCTTGTCATTAAAGATACATTTTTTGATCTAATTTTAGTTGTACTTCTTGTTGGTTTATTTGTAAGTTCACAACTTTCTTCACTTTTAAATAATAGACGATATAACAGCCAACAAAGAATGCTCCTCCACAATAAAGAGCTAATCGTTGAGCAGGATCAAAAGCCAAGCTTGCCATAACTATACAGTTTGCCAACAAACCTAAAATAGGAATTACTGGGTATAATGGTGCTTTGAATTTTAAATCTTCTACTTTTCCTCCCTGACGGATATAGGATCTTCTAAAAGCAATTTGCGAAGCAGTAATAGCAATCCAACCAATTTGTGCACCTAACCCTGCTAGGGAGAGTAGCCAAACAAATACTGTTTTTGCGGCGAATACACTTGAAAGTAGTGATAAACCAGCCACAGCAAGTGTAATCAATAAGGCATTCATTGGAATCCCTCTTTTATTAACCTTCCCTAATAAAGGGCTTGCCATCTTTTCAACAGAAAGAGAGAAAAGCATACGCGTTGCTGCATAGAGACCAGAGTTCGCAACAGATAATAAGGCTGTCAAAATAACAAAGTTCATAATATCTGCTGCATAAGGAATACCTATACTATCCAGTACAACAACAAATGGACTTTCAACAACACCAGCTTTATCCATAGGAATCATTCCAGCAAGCACAACGACTGATAAAACAAAGAAGAATAGCGTGCGCCAAACTGTTTGTTTAATCGATTTAGGGATTGTCTTTTCAGGATTTTCACTTTCCCCAGCCGCAATACCAATTAACTCCGTCCTTGGAATGAGAAATTCACTGTAATCATTGTAATTAACAGTGCTGTTACACCATTTGGAAAAAGTCCACCCTCATAAAAATGAGAAAGGAATGGGGCATTTGATCCATCTTTCATATCGATTAGACCAAACATTGCCGCTCCGCCAACCCCAAGGAACATTAGGATGGCCAATATTTTAATACTTGAGAAGACAAATTCTGCTTCACCAAATGCTTTTGCTGATAATCCATTTAATACAAAGAGCAGGGCAGCAAATAGTAGACACCACATCCATACTGGTGATTCAGGAAACCACCTTTGCATAAGTTGTCCAGCACCTAAAAATTCAAGAGCCACAGTTACTGCCCAGCCTAACCAATACAACCATCCAACAGCAAAACCAGTTGCAGGGCCAATAAACTTCGTCGTATATGTTTGGAATGAACCGGATACTGGCATCGCAACAGACAATTCACCCAAACATAGCATAGTTAAATACATAACTGCTCCACCTACTAAGTAGGCTAAAATGGCACCTAATGGTCCAGCTTGGTTAATTGTGTAGCCTGATCCAAGAAAGAAACCAGTTCCAATACATCCTCCAAGTGAGATCATAAATAAATGTCTTGCTTTCATACTTCTTTTTAATTCATATTGTTCTGATGCCATAAGAAGCTCCTTACACTAATTATCTTGTAAGCACTTTCTTTTTTTCGTGCAAGAAAGATAACTAATAGAAATTTTAATAATTAATAGGATATTAATTTAGTATATTTTACGAACTGTCAATTTTCTGACAAAATAAATACCATTGAATAGCTAGAGCATTCGCCGTTTCTATTGTAAACTTAATTTAGGGAGAGCTACTTTCTTACATTTGGTTGTGGTGACTATTAATCTAAGAAAAGTTCTTCCTCTTTAAGATTTTGTTTAGAGTAGTGTATCTCCGAATAAAGAGCTGATTAAAGCTACAGCAGCGACTGCCGTTTTATTATATTGATCTAATACAGGATTTGTCTCAACAAACTCTGCAGAAGTAATAATATTTGCCTCTGATAGCATTTCCATAGCTAAATGGCTTTCACGGTAACTAATTCCACCCGCAACTGGCGTCCCTACTCCTGGTGCATCGTTTGGATCAAGCCCATCTAAATCTAATGAAAGGTGGACACCGTCTGTACGTTCCTTTAAATATTCAATCGTCTCTGAAATTACTGTTGTCATACCTAAACGATCAATTTCGTGCATCGTATATACTTTAATACCAATTTCCTTAATTAGCTTTTTCTCACCTGGATCTAAATCACGGGCACCAATAATGACAACATTTTCAGGTTTAACTTTTGGTGCATAACCCCCGATATTTGTCAGTGCAGGATGACCAAGTCCTAAACTTACAGCTAAAGACATCCCGTGAATATTTCCTGAAGGAGATGTTTCACCAGTGTTGAGATCTCCATGGGCATCGTACCAAATGACACCTAAATTCTCATAATGCTTTGAAACACCTGCTAATGTTCCAATAGCAATACTGTGATCTCCACCTAAAACTAAAGGAAAACGATTTAAAGAAATTTCGCGATCTACTTTTTGACCTAGCTTTTCATTACTATCTGCTACAGTTTTTAAATTTTTTAAGTTTGTCTTTTCTTCGGCTTCTTTATCTTCATTTACTATTTCAATATTTAAATCCCCTTCGTCATAAATCGAATAACCAAGGCCTTCAAGTCGATCTGTTAATCCAGCATATCTAATAGCACTTGGTCCCATGTCTACCCCTCTTCTAGTTTGGCCAAAATCCATGGGTACCCCAATAATTGTCACTTCTTTGTTCATGATGTTTTCTCCTCTCCGATAATTACTTTCACAGTATAAAGAAAATGGGATTTTGACTCAACTCGACATTATTTTAAATTTTTATACAGTTTAAATTATTAAAAACATAGATATTTTCTTGTATAAATGAATGTATAAAAACGGTTTCAGTGAATAAGGATACTTTTTTTACCAAATTAATGCGTTTTTTTGTTAGAAATTTCAAAATAAAAAATTAAAACTGTTCTATTTTTATAGATTTTTAAGAAAATTAGCTCAGTAATTTAAGGGTTAAGTACTATATACTAGAAAAATATTGAAACTATATCCAATTTTGTATACTGAGTGGGAAAGCACCGATTAACAAATTATCGTTTTGAGACAGAAAAAAAGCCTTACAATATAGTTAGTAAGGCTTTAAAAGTTACTTTCATTTTCTACTTCAATAATTTTAAAATACTATTAAAACATATATCTTTATAAAACGTATGTTGTTCTTCTATATCACATGTCAACCATTGAATTAATGATCCATCAATTATCGCCCTTATCACTTTAGCATATGTTAATGGATCGATGTCTTCCCTAAATACACCCTCACCTTTTCCTAGTTCAATGATTTCTTGGCCAATTCCCCAGCAATTTTCATAAAATTTCAAGTTAATTCTTTTATAGTCTTCATTACCGTTTGCCTGGGCCAAAAAATCTAAATATACTCTGTAAAATTTTTTATTATCTTGGGGCGACACAAAAACAGCGTTTACATAGGCTTGAAGCTTTTCAATCGCGGAATGGTACTTGCCTATTTCTTGTATTTCAAAGCGATAAATTTTGCTTGTAGTGGATTCTAGTAATTCTAATAAAATGTTTTGTTTGCTTGTAAAGTAGTAGTGTACTACCCCTTTAGAAACATTAGCATGGTTTGCTATGTCCTGTAGTGTGACTTTATCATAGCCTAAATTTGAAACAGCATGAAAGGCTGCATTCATAATCTGTTTTTTTCGTTCTTCCTCTTTCTTTTTCATACGAGCCTCCGATGACGTAATAAAAGCCATTATACAGGATTAATAGATAAAATCCAATTTTATATTGACCGGTCAGAATAATTTTGATACTGTTTAATGGAATTTAATTGTAGGAGGACGTTACAATGACAGTAGAAAATTTTCAGGCATTAGTAGTCAATAAAGACCACGATTTTACAGTGAAAGTGAACAATTTAACTTTTGAAGATTTACCCCAAGGTGAGGTATTAATTAAAGTTAGTTATTCCGGTATTAATTATAAAGATAGTCTTGCTTCCATCCCTGATGGTAAAATCGTTACTTCCTATCCATTTGTACCTGGTATTGATTTAGCAGGAGTTGTTGTTTCCTCTGAAGATCCTCGCTTTAACGAAGGCGATGAAGTCATTGCTACTAGCTATGAAATAGGTGTATCTCATTTTGGAGGCTTCAGTGAGTATGCCCGTATCCCAGCAAAATGGATAGTGCCCCTTCCAAAAGGCCTTTCCCTTAAAGAGGCAATGGTGATTGGTACTGCAGGATTTACAGCCGCATTGTCTATCCAAAAATTAGAGGACAATGCTATTCATCCTGAAAAAGGAAAAATCCTAGTAACGGGTGCAACAGGCGGTGTAGGAAGCTTCGCTGTTGCTATTCTTTCTACGTTAGGCTATCAGGTGGAAGCAAGTACAGGAAAAGAAGATGAACATGATTATTTGCATAAACTTGGAGCTACCACTATCGTGAATCGTGAAGAAGTTTTTGATGGAAAGATTAGAGCATTAGGCAAACAAAAATGGGCTGCTGCTGTCGATTCTGTTGGAGGAGAGCCACTAGCTTCATTATTAAGCCAAATTCAATATGGAGGAGCCGTTGCAAGTAGCGGTTTAACAGCAGGTACACAGCTTCCGACAAGCGTATTCCCCTTCATTTTAAGAGGGGTAAATTTACTTGGAATTGATTCTGTTTATTGCCCAATGGACATTCGATTAAAGATTTGGGATCGTTTAGCAACTGATTTTAAACCTGCTAATATTGCTAATTTCATTCAGCGAGAGGTAACGTTGCAACAACTACCTGATGTTTTACCAGTTTTACTGAAAGGGCAAGCGAGAGGGAGATTCCTGGTTACAATGTAATTAGGTATATGAACTGCTCTCCATTCCATTTCCAAACATTATAGTTTTATGACACGGAAGTTACTGCGCATAAAGAGCGTGGTAACTTTTTTTATTGCTGACATCTGCCTGACATAATAGCTCCCTATAGTTAGTCATAGATGCCCATCTATTTCAAATACTAATGATTAAGATTGTCTAATTTAGCACTTATTCGCATAACAATAGAGTATGTATGTAGCAATATGGGAAGTCAACACTATAATCAATATTTGGAGATGATCGTATGAAGCGAGCACATATTAATGAATTAAATATCACAAGAGCATTAGCCATTCTAGCTGTACTTCTCATTCATTCAACCAGTACACCTGTTACAGTTTTATCAAGTGATTCGAAACTTTATCCACTTTATGTATTTTTTAATATTTTCCCGAAATTCGCTGTGCCAGTTTTTATTTTCTTAAGTGGCTTTGTTTTATTTTACAATTATATACAAAAAGATTTAACAAAAGAGCTTATCGTTCGTTTTTATCAGAAGAGAGTAACACAAATACTCATTCCTTACCTCTTTTTTTCTATTTTCTACTATGCAGCTTCGCAATTTTTTGTGTCACGTGATTTAGTAGTAACATGGAATGCTCTATTTAGTGTGGAATTTCTTAAGAAGCTTTTGATTGGGAAAGCGTACACACATTTATACTATATTTTTATTATTGTGCAGTTCTATCTCATGTTCCCACTCTTCCTGTATATGTTAAAGAAAAAACCAGCCCTATCTCCTCATTTAATTTGGATTGGCTTTGCCCTTCAATGGGTCTTTATTCTATTAAATGCTGAGTTTTGGCAGTATCCCTATAGAGGCAGTATCTCTTTCTCGTATATTCTTTATTTCTTAGCCGGTGCATTTTTAGGCATCTATTTTGAACAATATAAAAAATGGCTCCATTTAAAGAAAGAAAATTTCCCAATACCAACCCTTTTTATATGGGCAATCTGGCTTTTTTCTACTATATATAATGTTTATTTATATTACTTTGTCTTTTCGTCTCAAACCTATTTAACGAACAGCATCATCTTTGAACTAGTTTTTCAGCTACAATCTTTGACTGCTTGTATTGTCTTATTACAAATATCCTTCTGGATCTATGATAAATGGAACCAAGGCTTTGTAAATGTCTTAATTAATCTAGGAACAGTTTCATTTGGTGTCTATCTCTTGCATCCACTTTTCCTTTTCCTTTATAGACAAATCAATTTAAGTGGCAATAGTATTATCTTTCATTTATGGAGTATTGGGGGCTTTATCTTTGCCCTATTTATCCCATGGATTCTTGTGCTATTGATAGGCAGATTTTTTAACTATCATTGGATTGCGTTTGGACCAATTCCGAAGAAGTTTCCTTACAAATAATTTATTAAATATACGGTCATTCACATGAATAATTGAAAGCTATCGTTTGAATTAACCCCCTATATTATAGAAGAAACTAATAATAATACCCCTGTAGAATTATTCTCTACAGGGGTTTCAAAATTTGAACGGTTTAATTATTTAGCAATAGATCCGTCTTTCACTTTGTTGTTATTAGCGTCAACTAAGTTTGTTGATTTGAATTCAACTACAATGCTGTCTGTTAATGTATAGTCAGCTTTAGTTGTTACAGTAAGTTTACCACCTTCTACTTTAGCAGAAGCAAGTTCTACAGTTGAACCAGCAATTTTAACTGTTACTCCTGTTGGTGCAGCTTGGTCAGCAATATTTTCAGAGAAGTCTACTGTAAATGTTTTGCTATCTACTGCAGTTACTTTAGTAGCAACAGGTACAACATTTTCTTTAAGTGCTACTAGAGTTGTCACTTTTCCACCTTTAAGAGTATTACCTTTTGTATCTACTACATTGATAGCTTCAAGTACATAATTACCATTAGCAGTGATAGAACCTTCAGGTAAAGTGAATCTTACTTTTTTAGTACCATCTACAAACTGAAGTTGAGTACCAGCAGGAAGTTCTTTTCCTCCAAGTGTGTAGTTAGCAGCATTTGTTGCTGTTGCAGTTACATCTGCAGCATATTCAACAGTGAATACATTGTTATCTGTTACAACAACTGGTGTAGCTCCAAATACTAATGAATCTGTAGGTGTTTCAGGTGTAGCTTCAAACACGCCTGTTGTTACATTGAAAGTAACTGTATCTGCAGTCACGTTGCCAGCTAAATCTGTCACTGCTTTTGCAGATAATTCAAATGTATAAGATGAATTGCTATCTAAATCAATGTCAACTTTTACAGTGTTTTTCTCTGCACCCTCAATTTTACCGTTACCATCTACATCGAAACCAGCGTCTGCTTTTACTGCTGTTTCTTTTCCAGTAGTGTAAGCAATACCGTTTTGCGTTTTAACTGTTAAAGTGCCATCTACTTTTACTGGCTCACTAAATGTAAGGTATAGTGCATCAACATCTGTAGTAGCATTTACATCATCAGCTACTAACATTTTAGTAGAAGCAGATACAAGTGAAGCAGGTGTTAAATCTTTTGATAGAATAGCATTAAACTCAAATGCATCTCCAGCATTACCAGCTAAATCTTTTTGTCCCTCTACTTTAATGTTTGTATTAATGAATGTAGCTGTACCTAATGCAGATTTTGCATCAATCGTGAATACAGTTTTATCCTCTGTATCTTTAATATCAGCATCTGTTAAATAGAAAACAGTTGATCCAACAGTTACTTTTGCATACCCTTTAATAGTTGTCTCTTTATCAACAACAAAATCATGTTTCTTTAATTCTTCTGAGAAATCAAACGTAATTTCTGTACCGTTTACTGCTGTAGAAACAGTTGGTTTTGAATTATCAGCGTCTGCTTTTAGAACTGTGAAATTCACAGCAATTGGATTTGCAATATTATTCGCGAAGTCAGTTGCACCTACGATATCTACTTTATAAGCTTGCTCAGCAGTTAAACCTTTGATAGTTAAAGTTTTACCAGATAAAGTATAACGATCTTTAGAAAGTTCAGCACCATTTAAGCTTACTGTTCCTTCACTTTGTACAGGCTCATCGAAAGTGATTACTGCTGTAGTGCCTTTTGCTTCTACAGAGTTAACGTTAACAGGTGTTGTGTCTGCAAATGTGATTAATTTGTTAAACTCTTCAGTTAAAACTTTAGTATCTGCTTTTGTTTGGATTGGTTTAACAGTTACTTTACCATTTGTTAATTTTAATTCTTTATTAGTTGTTAAAATAACAGACATGCCATCTTCAGATACTTCTGCTTTTGTGATCGCTACACCTTCAATCGCATATTTACCTGTCACAGCAGCATCTTTTGCATCAACAGCTGTGTTGAATTTTACTTCAAGCTCTTTTGCATTAAGTCCTTGTACAGAAGCTACAGCTGGAGTTACCTCTTTTACTGTTGCATCAATTGTACGTTTTACCATTGTAGCGAATTCTTCACGGCTAATTTTATCTTGTGGAGCTAATAATGAACCTTTACCGTTGATTACGCCGTTTTCTACAGCTGTTTCTAAGTAAGATACAGCCCATTTAGAAGCTTTAGAAGCATCCGCGAATTGGCTTAAATCCGCTTTACCTGTTAATTGGTATCCTTCTACGATTACTTTCGCAGCTTGTTCTCTTGTTAATTGAGCTTTCGGTTCAAATTTACCATTGCCCATACCGTCAAATAATTCAGGTGAAGTTGCAAGTACTGCATTATAGAACCAGTCATTTTCATCTACATCAGAAAAATCTTCAGTTCCTGTTGCTTTTAAGTCTAATGCTTTTGATAAGATTTCAGCAGCTTCTGCACGAGTTAGAGTACCAGCTGGGTTGAAGTTCCCCTTTTCATCGCCTTGGATGAAGCCTTTGTCAGTTAAAAATTGAACTGCTTCTTTAGCCCAAGATGAAATGCTATCTGCATCGTTAAATTCAGCAGCTGATGCTACTGGCACGATTGCTGATGCTACTAATGCTGCAGTAGCAGTAGTTACGAAAAATTTACGACCTTTGTTTTGTTTTGTCATAGTATATTCCTCCAGAATTTTAATAAATTATATTATTCTGTGAAAACAATATTATCGCTCTATTTAGTTTTTAAAATATGTATAATTTGTTCTCGCAAATAATAATTACAACCAATTATATGTAAAGCAATCTTCCTAAGTTTCCAAGATTAAATATCCCAATCCAACTGTAATTTGCTTTACAAGACAATATTATAACTACATTACCAATAAATAAATGCTAAAAATAAGGTAATATTAATACTGTATTGGTTATGTAGGTAATTTCTTCATTAAAAAATTCCAAAATACAGGAGTGTTTGATTACTTGATGACAAAAGTTAGATAATATTTACATGTTTAAGAGATTTCATGTAGAAAAAGTATTTACGTTCAATACTTTCTTAATATAACAACAAACTGTCTACTATATGTTTGATAGGGTCCTAATTGTATTAATTAAAGGTTCTATTTTTTTCAACGATCTTTTAAACAAAAAAAGGCTTAAGCCCTGTAATGGACTCATGCCTTCCTCTTTGTTTTTTATTTTGGTAGAATAAACGTTGCTTTTTTCCCTTTAGAAATATCCTCTGCTCCTTGGTTACGAATTGGACCTAATTCAATTTCAAAGGCTTTATCTTTCCAAATCTTTTCATACTGCTCTTGATCTAGCACATAGATTTGTAATAGTTCACCCGTTTCACCAGCTTTAATGACATCTTTATAGCCATAATTTAATAGCATTCCTTCATCCAATAAATATTGAGTGCCATCATTCACTGTTAATTTTGAGGACAAAGACGATAAACCAATTTCACTTGTCGTTTTATTGTCTAATTTAAATTTAACTGTTAATAATGTTACGCCATTTGTGAAATTAGAAAAACGTGGTGCTTCCACTTCATTTGGGGTAAATGCAGTAAATTGATACCCTTCTAACACTGCATTGACATCACCAATTGGTTTGCTGTCGTTGATATTACTTTTTTCCTTCAGCATTTTCTTTTCACCCATGTTGTCCATCGTTGCTTTATCTTGATAGAACGCAGCGTTACTAGAAACCTTCTCAGAACCTTGTGCATTAATTGCTAAATTAAATCGGCCTTCTGAACCAATAGACGTATCATATTTATCTTTCTCTGTAATTGGTAGTGGAACCATTACTGTAACTGAACCTAACTCATTGATTTTCGCTAAATGACTTTCTCCGAATGGATATGCAATGTAGCCAGTTACCTCTTCACCAGCTTTCAGCTCATAACCTGTTTGATAGTTTAATTTTGTAGGCAATTGCTGATCCTCTGGAATTAAATCCTTATAATTAGTATAGTATTTAGGTGCTCCTGTATAAGTAATATCTAAGCTTGGCATATAGTAGACATCTTTATCCATGTCATTTTTCACTGTATATTTTGCTAAAATAACCCCACCATTTGTTTCATCGTTAAATGGAATAGCAAAATCAGTGTGGAAGTCCTTTAATTCAACTAACGAGTAGCTATCAAGAGAAATTGAAACATCCTCCATTTTATGGACTTGTGGCTCTTTATTTTCATAAAGAACTTTTGCTGTCCCTTGTGTTTCCTCTTCCATATAAGAGATTAAAGAAGTAATATCTGCTGATTCCTTAGTTGGTTCTTCTTCTTTCTTATCTTCCTCATTTTTATCTGAATGTTCTTTTTCCTGTCCTTGTTCCTCTTGCGTATTTTTCGCATCATTGTCTTTCTTCGCTTCTTCCTCACTTTTTCCACATCCACTAAGAATAACAGCGATAGCGAAAGTAAGTGACAGTAATAATAATAAGTTCTTTTTCATTTCTTCCTCCATAATTTCAATAATCAGAAACTTCAAACTCAATTTTAAAATAGTTTCACAATAAACCATTTTGAGCTGATACCCATTTTAATCCACATTTTGTAATGAAACAACATTTTTTGGTAAAAATTATACTATCGCAACAAAGGCATACCAATAATTAACACTTTAGTAATCCGATATCATTTAATGTAATACAAATTATTACATTTTCTTTTTCGTGTAGCATTTTCATAGGTAGGTAAATAGTTCTTATCCTATTTATAACAACGGTTTTGTACTTGGATATGTAAAAAAGTTATAATATACCCAGGTCATAAGTCTCAAAAATAGAAAACACGAGATTCTTATTCCTTACACAGAAAACCGACCAATCAATTACTACATATGAAAAAGCCAGGTAACTCACTTCATTCTATGAGCTCCCTGGCTTTATCCTATAAATAGATGACCATTCTCTAAATAAAAACAAACAGGTTAACAATAGGTTCAATTTTATTCAAACATAGATAATTTTGTTAAGTATCTGTAATAACAATATACGACAAGATAGGGCAACAGATAGGAGAATAATGTATACACTATATTCCATCCATTTTCATAAATGATCCACCCGAAAAGAACAAAAATTTGTTCTAAACATGTTGTAATTACGGTCATTATTACAACAACCATATAAGTCCTTTTAAACTTTCTTATAAGAAAAACTAAGTAACAAGCTAATACAGGGTAAATCCCCAACTCTGAAGGCAATGAAGCAAGATTTTTTTGCTCTGGAAAAGGGGCTACCTCCCAAAAACCAAAATTGTAAGCCATGGTATTTATAAAATAAGCTAGGACACTAGAAAAAGGGGCGACTAATACGATTAATAAACTATCTTTTTTAAATAAATGCATGGAAGCAATAAGCCATGGAAGAACAAATGCAATTAGAAAATTGAAGAACATTTGACTAACGTCCTTTTAGTACTATTATTAACATAAATTTTTTTAACTACTCTTCAGAATACAGATTTATTATTTTAGCAGTCATTTTTTCTAGCAACCCTGCCCCACCAGTGTAGCTGGATTTATTAATTTCATCATATTCTTAAGATTCTTTAAAGAATATAGTTATTTATGTAATCGACACTTCGATGCAAATGGAAATATTTCTATTTTACAATGAGTTAGCAAATAAAAACAGATTGTAGGGGGACCTAAAGATGCAAATAACGAATCCAAACACAAAAATGATTAACCCAAAAATTTTATATTATGGATTTCCAGTAATTTTACTGACTACGTTGAATGAGGATGGAACAGTAAATATTAGTCCATTATCCTCGTCATGGGCATTAGGAGATTGTATTGTCTTAGGTATAGGGCTTGGTGGAAAAGCAATCGAAAATTTAGAACGACATCCCGAATGTGTTATTAATATTCCTGATCCCTCTCTATGGGAGAATGTAGAACAGTTAGCCCCATATACAGGAAAAAATATAGTGCCAGATTTTAAGAAACAGATTGGCTTTACTTATAGAAAAGATAAGTTTGCAATTAGTGGATTAACACCTATTGAGTCTACAACAGTCATTCCTACTCGTATTATGGAGTGCCCCATACAAATTGAGGCAAAGGTAAAACATATACGCATTCCTAATTATTCTCCGGATTTTGCAATCGTTGAAACTCAAACGATACATGTACATGCACATACGGACATTATTATAAAAGATCATCATATCGACCCCAATAAATGGAGTCCTCTTATTTATAATTTCCGACATTATTTTGGTCTGGGTAACGAGCTAGGTAACAACTTTCGATCAGAAATGTAAACCTCTTTTATAACAAAAGCTGATGAGTTTGTATTTTCAACTCATCAGCTTTTAATTTAAAATCTCAATAATGTTAGATCTAAGTTTATGCTTGTAGCAGCTTTAAAGCCATCAGCCGCGGCAATCATCAAGGAAGAGGGTCCTGCTTTTTCAGTTTCACCTGCAACATATACTCCACTCACTGTTGTTCTTCCTGCATTGTCTGTTATAATTCCTCCGTTTTCATCAACTTGACAGTTTAACTGTATAGCCAAATTATTTGGACGATAAAAACTTGGAACTACGAAACCACCACTTCTTACAATGTTTTCACCTGTTTCCAATTCAATACTGTATAAATTACCTTCGTCTCCATGTAAATTTTTTATAATAGCCGTATATACCATTATCTTTTTACGTTGAAAT
The DNA here is from genome assembly GCF_032093475.1 of Lysinibacillus sp. Classification (NCBI taxonomy): domain Bacteria; kingdom Bacillati; phylum Bacillota; class Bacilli; order Caryophanales; family Bacillaceae; genus Lysinibacillus; species Lysinibacillus sp. The sequence goes on from NZ_DAMDAY010000023.1 coordinate 30,960, forward strand.
TCATTTTGTATGATATCGGAAAGTTGATGACCATTTGTAAATACAATTAAGTCCTGTGACCAATTATACAGCAACTTGGTCATATGATTAATGTGTGCTTCGCTTTCTGCTATTATAGCTAATGGCTTATCTTTTAGCTCCCAACCATCACAATATGGACAGCTGAATAAACTCTTACCATAATATTGTCTGATTTGTGGTATGGGAAACTCCTCTTGTATACCAGTAGCTAATAATATTTTTTCAGTCAGATATGAAATATTATTTGATGTATTCACTACAAATTGTTGATCATCTTTTTTTATCTCAATAACTGTCTGATCTGAAATTGAAATAGATGGATAAGACTGCAATTCTGTAATAGCAATTTCTTTAAATTCATGAGGTTTTATTCCATCTCTTGTTACATATCCATGGGACTCCTGTGTTACACGATTTCGATTTGTTCCATTATCAAATAAAAGTATTTTCCTTCGTGCTCTACCCAAAGTTAAAGCGGCACTTAAACCAGCTGGCCCACCGCCTATAATAATACAATCGTATTGATACATCTGCTTTCCTCCATTTTCATAAAATATATTAAAGACCTTTAATATCTACAATTAGGGTGAAAAACATCACCATTACATAGGTGATGCCTCCTTCATTTTTTTAGCTAGATCGACAATTAGTGTGTGATCCAATTCATCCAACAGCTTTTCCTCAGCTGATTCAATCGCCTTTTGAATTAAACAATCAGGATTATGATTCAAACAATAATCAAAAATAGGGGTCAAACCTTCAACGGCCTTTATAACATCGAGTAATGAAAGTTTTTCCCATCCCCTTTTTAATTTATAGCCTCCATTTGCACCTGAGACAGATTCAATCATTCCTGACTTTACTAACTTTGTTAGTATTTTAGATAGATAGGTCGTTGAAACTTCTTGTCGTTCAGCTAATTTTGCCACCCCAATATGCTCATTGGGTGGATTAATAGCTAAAAATAGCATTGTGTGGAGAGCATAATTAGTTGCTTTTGTTAGCTTCATCTTATCACCACCATATTAAGGACTTAATATATCCATAATATCTATTTAATTTTTACCCGTCAATTTTTTTGTATCGATGCTAGTTTTATTTTAGTGTACAAAAAAGACTCGAAAAACAATTAGGAATTTTCCCCAAACCTTTATTAGAATCGATGTTTTCTATAATATTTCTTTTAGCAATGAGTCTATTAAATCATAAGTGAAAATAAAAAACTGCATCTCCAATTGTTAGTTAATAGCTAACAAGTAGGATGCAGTTCATGATAAATGTGTATTTAATTATAAAGATTAAACAGCTGTGTAACCACCATCAATTGGTAAAGTTACGCCTGAAATAAATGATGAATCATCACTAGCTAGGAATAATACTGTTTTGGCTACTTCTACAGGTTTACCTAAACGTCCCATTGGGTGAAGACCTACCAAGCTATCAATGACATTTTGTGATAATGTGTTCATAAGCGGTGTTTCAATATAGCCTGGAGCTATAGCATTTGCACGTATTCCTTCTTTACTATATCTAGCAGCTACTTGTTGAGTTAGCATTTTAATGCCACCTTTTGAAGCTGAATATGGGGCAAGACCATCACGTGCAACTAGACTATGAATAGAACCAGTATTAATTATAACTCCACCAGTACCTTGTTTTTGGAATTGTTCAATTGCATATTTATCTGAAAGAAAGACACTTGTTAAATTAATATCAATTACTTTTTGCCAAGATGCTAAATCTAGATCGTGTACATCAGCCTCAATGTTAATGCCAGCATTTGCAAACATAACATCTAATTTCCCAAACTTTTCAACCGTTGTAGAAACTAAATTTTTAATTTCGTCTTCTTTTGATACATCAGTCTTTACAAAGATTGTATCGTAGCCTTTTGAATTCAATTCATCAGAGTATGCTTGTCCCTTATCTGCAACATCGGCGATAGCTACTTTCGCTCCTTCTTTTGCAAATTCAAGTGCTGTAGCTTCTCCAAGACCACTTGCCCCTCCTGTTACAATGACAACTTTATCTTGAAATCTCATAGTAAGTTCCTCCTACGTAATGTTCTAAAATATATCCCAGATTTGATTCAGGTTACGTTTCAATCGCACCTGATGAACCTGACACGCTAACGCAAGTGCTGTTACACGGCCAATATCAAAATGAACTTACAACCCTAAAAAATTTGATATTGCCTCCTATTGCTTTTTATTTCTGCTTGCATAAGTAGTATATCTTCTAGGAAAAAACGTATTCAATACTTTAGAAGGAATGAGCTTATTCCTTTACAGTTATATAAGAAGGAGTTTAGCGCAATGAACCTATATAACATATCCCCCCAAGTTCACCTTGTTTTTTTATTGGTCATCCAATTTGGATTACATCGTATCTTTTATAATCCACTTTTTTTCTACTGTAACATTCCTATTTTCTTCTTGATCATTAGCTTTTATGGCACTTCCCAAGTTCTGACCATTACCTTCACCTTTATTTATTCGGTAATTGTTTTTTGATAGTTTCCATATAATTGCCCGCAAGCCGCATCTATATCTATGCCAAATTGACTTCTTATCGTAACGTTAATTCCTGCTGACTTTAATTCTTTATAGAAGTTTTCAACACGATTTTCACCTACTTCTTCAAATCTCATAGGTGAACTAAAAGTTGGGTTATATCTGATGATGTTTACATGGTACAAGTTCCCTTTCTTATATCTACTTTTTAAAAGATTTACTATTTCTTTTGCATGTTCAATAGAATCATTCACTCCAGCTAACAAAACATACGCAATATAAACCTTTCTTGAGGTCACCCGTATATGCTCATCTAAAGTGTCCATTACATCCAATAAAGGGAATTGATCATTAATTGGCATTAACTTGCTTCGCTGGTCATTGAATGGAGAATGTAATGAAAAAGTCAAATTAACCTGCGGATAATTTTGAGTCAACTTTTTAATGCTTGGAATAATGCCTATAGTCGAAATTGATAATCTGCGAGGACTTAAAGCAAATAACCTCGGATTTGTAAGAACATTTAAAGCATCAAAAATTTGTACATTAGCTAATGCTTCCCCCATTCCCATAAAAGAAATACTATCAATTGAATGTCCTTTCAAGTGAAAATACAAAATTTGGTCTGTAATTTCATCTGATGTGAGGTTGCGTTTTAATCCTATATCTCCAGTAGCACAAAATTTACAACCAAAATTACAGCCACACTGAGAGGATATGCAAAATGACTCCCAACCAGCTTTGTATTTCATATTTACTGTCTCTATTTTTTCATCCCCTACAATTTCAAATAGAACTTTTGTCACTTGTTCAGAATGTTGTACTTTTAACGCTTCAATATTTAAAATCGATTCTCCAAACTCCTTTATTAACATTTCTCTTAGGGATTTAGGAAGAACCGTTATGTCAGTGAAATTATTTATCCGACCTTGGAATATAGCATTTGTAATTTGGTTCATTCTAAAATTAGGGAAATTATTCTGATTTAAGAACTCTTGAATTCTTGCATACTTGTTTTTTTGTTGCATATTTTCTCACCCTTCAATTTAACTCTTTTTTGCTTGAGTAAAATTTGAGGGAGTTATCATCTAACCTTTTTTATAAAATTAAGCACAAAAAAACACCGACACAATTATCGGTGTTACTACGCTTAAAAAATCTTACACAAATAATCAAGGACATTATTTATGTCATTGAATTAAAGTTTATTTGCTGTAGAGAAAAAGCTCCGATAACTGATTTTGTTTGGTTATTTGGCTTAAAAAAGGACAGACCACTCCCTTTATACGCCAAACGATTTCCAAGTTTTGCATTTTTACCGAACAAAATTCTAAAAACTGTTATCATTGCTTTCACCTCTTTTCTGTAAATAATAGTAATAGATACCATAGCATGAAGTTTCCCTTATGTAAAGATAAATGTTTGTTTTACAGAGGTATCACTCATTATTATAATCACACTAAGGTTTTGCACTATATATGTGCCCCCGGCTATTTTAAGGTTTGAAAATAAGATTCCAGTAAACCTATTTTTACTGCTTGATAGTACGAATTCCCTCAAAAGCGTTTACTATTAATTGTTGTACATAGGATTCATCTAATGGTTCGCCGGTCACAAGTAATCGATAGAAAATTGGACCATAAATTAAATCAATACATATATCAATGTCGATATTTTTTTTCAATTCACCACGTTCTACCCCTTTTTCTAAAAGACTGCCTGCTTCAAGTCGGCGAGGGCGAAAATATCGATCACGATAGGCATCTGCCAATCCGGAATCAAATTGTCCTTCTCCTAATAATTGCTTAATTATTGTCCCCTCTCGACTCGTCAAAAACTTCGTTAAATTTGTGGCGTGAATAAGTATATCATCGTATGCCGAACCAGTGTCAGGCACAGGCAATCTTTCTGAGGCAGCATAAAGAAAACCATCCATTATTACAGCAGCCTTGTTTGGCCACCATTTATAAATAGTTGCTTTGCTAACTTGGGCACATTCTGCAATTTTATCAACAGTTACAGCCTGAAACCCGTTTTCTAATAATAAATCATACGATGCTGATAGGATTGAGTTTTGTGCTTCTAAATTACGTGGTCTCCCTCTTTTACCATCCATTATAAGTATCACCTTTCTTCCGGAATTTAAAAACTATAAGTTCAGTATATCAATTATATAGAAAAACAGAAAGTTGGAATTGCCTATTTACAAAACTGTACGTTCAGTATATTATGTTGTTAATCATTTTATATACTATACGTTTAGTATTTATAATTGAACAAAACTTAAGGGAGGAAACAACATGGCGTTGTAATTATTAGTGTTTAAACAATAAATTTTCACATAAGGAGTTGTTCAGTATGCCTAATATAACTAAACAAACATTTGAAAAAAACATCCCTTCTTGGTTAACTTTCCTGTTGGCAACAGCATGCGGTATCATTGTTGCTAATCTGTATTATGCACAGCCCTTAGTCGGAGTAATTAGCTCATCAATCGGGTTGTCAGCAAACAGTTCTGGCTTTATCGTTACGTTAACACAAATCGGTTACGTAGTCGGTTTGTTATTTATCGTGCCTTTAGGAGATATTTTAGAAAATCGGAAGTTAGTTGTCTCATCTTTACTTATCACGGCAGTTGCTCTCATCATTACAGCACTGTCTAAACAAACTTGGTTGTTCCTAGCCGCTTCATTTGTCATTGGTTTAGGCTCGGTAGCTACCCAAGTACTCGTCCCCTTTGCTTCTTATCTTGCATCCGATTCTTCACGCGGGCGAGTTGTTGGCAATGTGATGAGCGGTTTGTTACTTGGAATTATGCTATCACGTCCTTTATCGAGCTTAGTCGCTGATTTTTTTGGCTGGCATGCCATATTTATTTTATCTGCTATAGCTATTATTATTTTAGCTATCGTACTTGCGAAGGTGTTACCTACAAGAAAGCCTTCAACTGACACTCACTATTTAGCTCTGCTCTATTCTATGTGGCATTTGCTAAGAACAACCCCAATATTACGCCGTCGGGCTGCATATCATGCATGTGTATTTGCATCTTTTAGTTTATTTTGGACTACAGTTCCTCAACTGTTAACTAGCTCTATGTTTCATTTTTCTCAGAAAGAAGTTGCATTATTCGCGCTAGTTGGAGTTGCAGGTGCAGTAGCTGCACCCATAGCCGGACGAATTGCAGATCGTGGCTTTACTAGACTTGCAACAGGAATAGCACTCCTTACAGTTGTTATTTCTCTTTTATTGCCACTTATCATCCAAACAAGTTCACCCATCGGAATAGCTGTTCTCGTAGTTTCATCGTTATTGTTGGATGCTGGAGTATCCGCAAATCTTGTGCTCGGACAACGCGAGATTTTCTCGTTGAGTTCCGAAATTCGTAGTCGGCTGAATGGGTTATTCATGGCTATTTTCTTTTTTGGCGGTGCAATTGGATCTGCAATAGGGGGGTGGGCATATGCCGAGGGAGGATGGAGTACAGCATTATGGGTTGGAATAACATTTCCAATTATATCCTTACTTTATTTTACTACAGAGAAGAAGTAATTCTATAATTTTTTCTTTAGAGAAACGGAGTTGGAGATTTCTTCTTAATCCAAATCCGTTTCTTCAATTATTAATCTAACTATGTGCTTTATTACAAATTTATATTAATGTTGCCATGGGCCGTTTGGCACTCATACTCATTCCTACTTCACTATTCACTATCTAATGTAAAAAGTATCGCTATAGCAGCAATTAACACTTTAATGCTAGCTTCTGTCGTATAAGCGTTCTAGCAATCCCATTTCATAGCCTTTTGCTACCGCCCCGACCCTTGTCTTCACCTCAAGCTTTTGGTTAATTGCCGCCATATGATATTCTACCGTCCGCTGACTCATAGCTAGCTCCCTAGCAATTTCTTTATTTGTCTTCTGAAGCGCTATTTGCTTTAGTACAGCCTTTTCTGTTGGTGTTAATTGATCAGCTCTCGGTAATGTAGTGATATTTTCCGGTACGAGCCGCAGACCAAGCATACTCTGCCGAATGGCATTTATTATTTGTGGATAGGTCGCCTGCTTCGATAAATAAGCATGTATTCCTATCTCATAAGCTTTTTGCACATATTCATCGTAGACATAACCCGACAGCACGATCATTTTGATTGCCATATCGTAAGTCCGCTTTATTTCTACTGCCAAGTCAAATCCCGTCATACCTGGCATTGAAATGTCAATTACGGCGACGTCCGGCTTCAATGTACCGATACGTTTAATCACCTCAAGCGGGTCACTGAATGTCTCTACGACCTGCATATCCTGCTCACGCTCTAGTCGATTTTTCAATCCCTCCATGACAAGTGGATGATCATCGAGTAACAGAACTTTGATTGGTTGATCCATAATTTGCTTCACCTCCCAGTTTTGGCAGTCTAATAAAGACAATAGTACCTCGTTCAGCTTCCGATTCAATCTCGATACCTCCTCCAAATTGAGCTACTTGACTACTGATTGTGACAAGCCCAAATCCTTTAGAGTCAGTACTGTCTTTAGCTTGTACTGGATCGAATCCGATGCCATCATCACTTACCTTTCCACAGAACGCGTCATCATTTTCCCATAGCTGAATTTCCAACTTTTGTGCCTTCGCGTGCTTAACCGTATTATTTGCAAGCTCCCTAACAATTCGAAATAGTGTCATTTTGTATAATGGAGGCAACGTAGCTGGCAATTTGTTGTCCAACTTAATTGCAGGGCCTCCGTTCTCTTTAACTGTGCGTGCGAGCCAGAGCAGTGCTGCATCTAATCCCGCCTGGTCAATGATGTGAGGATATAAATCATCGCATAGCTTTCGGATGTCACGTTGCGTATCGTACAAACATTTTAACCAAACGGCGGTTAACTGCCTGTCACTTCGCTCGGTATCGTGTAACTCTTCCAAATCGCGAGCAAGAAAAATTAGATTCTGCAACACATGATCATGCAAGTAATATGACAACCGAATTCGCTCTGCCTGCTGGGCTTCTAGCAATCTGTATTCTGAGGTTTCCTTTGGTAATTCACTTCTCGCTCCTCTTAGTTCATCGAGTAAAGCAGCACCCATCAGGAGACTAACGGTTTCTTGCCTTACTTTGTTGATTAAGCTTAGTTCTTCAGGCGTAAAAGAAGTATTATTTTTTTTTGAACCAAGTCCCAAATAGCCTATGACCTTTCCATCAGGCTGTACAAGATTCATCACTTGTGCAAAAACAGTTAGTGAAGGTTGGCTAAAATTGGTATGCGTCTCGGTAAATTGGCCTGTTCCATAGATAATAGCTTCACTTCCCCGATTCCAGACGAAGCAAAGCCCTTCAATATCTGTCACGCTATGGACGAGCTCGGCAAGCATTCGTAATAGATCACGGCTATTACGATGCTCAGCAAGCCTAATCGACATCTCTAACCTTTGTTGATCCAATAGATTTTCCCGTTTCTTCCGCTGTCGTTTGAAACTATCAAGTCCAAGTCGGTGTAGCAATGTGAGAATAATAAACGCACCACACAATATAAGTGTTAATAGAGATGCACTAGAACGTATAAGCGCTGCTATCAGGATAGTTGCAATCCCCAAAAATAATCCATTAATAACTAAACTAGGGAGATAAAAACGGATATCTAGCAGCTTTTGTCTGGTCCACAACGTTAGGATGGAAGCTGGGAAAACAATAAGACCGGCCAATGTCATATCCGGCAACACTATGTATTCCCCCCATAGTAGATCAGGGAGCGCATATAAAAACAGGTAAGGTAACAGGCCAAATGTCAATGCAGCAACAAATGTAAGAAGCTGATTTTTTTCAGCGCGATCCATCGTACGCCAATATATGATAGTAATGACGAATAGGGCAAGTAATGTACCAATCAGTGCTGCATGAAGAGCACTCCTGGTCCATCCTGGGATGACCCCTAGCGAGAAAACTAGTAAAGCATATACAGCGAACATTGCTGCCAATACCTGATAGACAGCCATTACTAAACCAATCCACCTTGGGACCGTGCGAAATACGAAGGCAACGAAGAAAGCAAATAGCAGGTAAGGCAACCAACTAACAACGACAGGCAATATTAGTCCAGTAAGCACAGTCTCTGTTGAATAGACCGAGAGCAGCGTCGCCGCCATAAATACATTTAATGCATAAAAACGACGCACCATATAGGACTCAGGCTTGTTCCTATAGGCAGCCAGTCCGATAACGAGCAGCGCCAATTCCACGCATGCTGCATACAAACTTTTATAAACTTCTGACATTGCTAATTCACTACGCAATTCGAAGCGACCCAAGCCCTCGCGCTCGAACTGAAGTACCCCCAATTTCTTCAGATAAGCACGATTACCTAATTTCATTATTTCTGGCTTTTGACCATCAACCGTCAAAAGTCTGTCACCGATATGGATGTCCCATTCTCTAACCTTACCGGCTGGATCGATGGATGCAACGACCCAGGTGTTTCCGTCTTCAAGGAACATTAAACCAGTATATGGATTCTTTAAAGTAATGGCATGAATATAACCTGCAACAAGTAAAAATAACAAGGCTGAACTGTATACAGCTAAATTATATTTACGGGCTATTTTTTGCAAATCCACTCACCTCTCTTTAAGTATATTACTCTAATAAATCACTTAGTCGAGCATAAAAGTAAAGGTGAATGACATGCTAAGAGCTTATCGAACTCCCACTAAATACATGTTAATCATCCCCCATAAAAAATTGACAAATAAATGCAGCAGGATAGCGCCATAAATATTTTTGCGCAACTTCACTAAGATTTCTTCAGGAATCATTATGGCTAACGGAACGTACGCCCAGTTAATTGGCACTTGCCACATGTGATAGAGTTGAAAAATGATGGCAATCCATAGCCAATCAAACTTGAGAAGTCCCACTTTACGTAGCAAATAACCCCTAAAATAAATTTCCTCACCGATAAAATTTCCAATTAGGCCAATTAGCAATAACGGTAACGGAAAAGCTGGATCATAGTATCCTTGATAAAAAACATGCCATTCCCCCATATGGAAAGCAGGGAATCCATTCAGCCATTCAAAAAATGGTGGATAGACATATTTTACATAAGGTAACGATAAAAGCGTGAATAGAATCGTCAAAATCGGAAAGACGAATACCAGCCCTTTCAGATCAAGTCTGGTGAAGCCTAAGTATACGAGTGATTCCTTGAATGAAAGTCTGTCCTTGTATCGTAGCATTAGGAAAGGAACGAGCATATGCCAGCCGGCACTCATTAGGACAAGCACATATAACTGCACATAATGAGCTGATAAGTCGGTCCATGCCATTATCATTTCTCGAAGCGGATAGATGAAAACATATGCTATCAGACCGGGTAACAAACCAATAAACAAGTAAAAAGCAATTTCTTTTTTTGTTTTGGCTTCATATTTACGGACGAAACGGATATAGTTCGGATCAGACAAGTTGAAAAAATCTACAAGTTTACGGTAAACCTCAGACATGACAAAACCCCTCCTGTTATTCTCAAAATGAACTTTAATTTCTTAAAGTACTCATTGAGCATAGCGGAATTTGGTGTCTACAGAATCCGTATTTTCCGTCAAAATTAAGTTTACTTACGCATTCTTTTTGCGTGTTCACGCAAAGAAATAATATTGCGTTTTTTGTTACTTCACGTCAATATTCATTTAATTAATAAAAGATTCAGCCAATATACGGTAAATAAACAATTGACTTATAAATATCACAAGAAAATGTTGAAGTAAAAGTTATCCCTATAAATTGAAAACCCAAACAATTTACAGAACATTAAATTAATGTTTTGTAAATAGTTCGGGCTTTTTGGCTAAAATCTAATTAGGATGGTTCACTCCCTGCAAAATTAACTTCGAAAAATGAAAGAAACTAAAAATAATATTTTATTTTTTACCTACATGCTTCAGCTTCATGAAGAAAAGCTAAATTTAGCCAGCATTTCACCCCATGGAGCAATTCCTACTTCTTCAAATCCTACACTCGCATATAATCTTCTTCCCTGTTCGTTTTCCGGTTGATACCCAAGCCATACTACGTCAGTACAATCATTTCTGCCTTCTATATCTTGAATAATTAATTTCATTGCGGTCTTACCATATCCATGTCCTTGGAAACGTTCATCAATCATAAATCTATAAATCCAGTAGTTCCCATCGTCTGAATCTATTCCATACATTGCAAAACCTATTAACTTTTCATTGCAGTAGATTGATTTAATTTTTAAATGAGGAAATATTTTACTTTCCGCAATTGAATACAAATTTGATGCTACATAACTTTGCTGTTCCTG
>NZ_DAMDAY010000024.1:0-41488 GCF_032093475.1 Lysinibacillus sp.
GAAGGTATTAAATATGAATGATTTAGCGAATGCGGTGAAGCCTGTGGTAATCCCTGGAGAAGATATGCAGGTTGTGGTTATAAAGGATGGTAAAGAGCATAATCAAGGAGTTGCCTATTTAGATGATGGAACGATGATTGTTGTTGAAGGTGGTCGTAACTATATAGGACAGGCAATTACAGTTACAGTAACGAGTGTGCTGCAAACATCAGCAGGTCGTATGATATTTGCGAAGCCGAAGGACGATTAGGATGTGGAAACATGCATTATGAAGTAGTTTTACCTGCAGCGGGAAGCGGAAAACGCATGGGCGCAGGACAAAATAAGTTATTTTTAGAGCTTTTGGATAAACCAATTTTGATACACACGTTAGAAGTGTTTCAACAAGACCCTTTTTGCACAGGGATTTGGTTGGCTGTAAAACCGGAAGAACGCGTCTATATTCAAGGATTGCTAGAGCAATTTGGGATTACAAAGGTGAAGGGCTTGCCTGCTGGTGGTGCGGAGCGGCAGCATTCAGTTCATTCCTGTATGAAAGAGATGCAACAGGTTGATATTGTGCTTGTCCATGATGCAGCCCGACCTTTTATTACGCATGATATTATCGCCAATCTTGTACAAAGTGCACATCAAAACGGTGCAGCTATTGCTGGGGTTCGAGCGAAGGATACGATGAAAAAGGTCCGTAATGGTATCATTGAAGAGACTGTTGACCGTGACAGCCTATGGATGATTCAAACGCCACAAGCCTTTCAATATGATTTAATAGTGGAGGCTGAGGACGTTGCTGAGAAAGTTGGTTTTCTTGGTACAGATGAAGCTATGCTAGTCGAACGTTTAGGACATACGGTGCACATTGTAGAAAGTAGCTACGAAAATGTCAAAATGACGACACAAGAAGATTTACTATTTGGAGAGGCCATTTTACGCAAGCGAGCATAATTTGTAGTTTAAAAAATCTCATTGGCGATTGTTGCTAATGAGATTTTATGTGTTTGTGCAACAAAATACTCACTATTTGCTATCAGCTCAATTTCCTAGGAAATATGTTAAAATGTGAGGGTATAATAGTGAGTAAATATAAAAGTGAAAGAAGGTGAATGAGACTGCGTATTTAGCAAACAAGTACTGATCAAATCCACATGTTTTGTTAAAGTAGTCTCTCTATCATATGTTTCGAATTGGACAAGGTTTTGACGTACATGCATTTGAAGAAGGTCGACCATTAATTATTGGAGGTATTACTATTCCGCATGAAAAAGGGTTAGTAGGACACTCAGACGCTGATGTGCTTTTACACACAGTTACGGATGCGGCATTAGGGGCAATTGGAGAAGGAGATATCGGTCGTCATTTTCCTGATACAGATCCAGCCTTTAAAGATGCAGATTCAGCAAAATTATTAGAGTATATTTGGAAACTGGTTGAGGATAAAGGCTATGTTCTAGGGAATGTTGATTGTACAATCATGGCACAGCGTCCCAAAATGGCCCCATATATTGGACAGATGCAAAATCGCATCGCAGAACTGTTACACGCAGAACCATCACAAGTCAATGTAAAGGCAACAACAACTGAACGATTAGGTTTTACAGGTCGTGAAGAAGGTATAGCAGCTATGGCAACAATTCTATTGATAAAGAAGTGACTGCGGATTAACAACGCTTTTATTTCCAGTAACAGAGTGGTAAAATGAACAAAGTCAATTTTTGATCGAAAATTTAGGAGGCTTTTAATTATGACGAAAGAAGTTCGCGTTCGTTACGCGCCATCTCCAACAGGTTATTTACATATCGGTGGAGCGCGTACAGCATTATTCAATTATTTATATGCAAAACATCATAACGGTAAATTCATTGTACGTATTGAAGATACGGATATTGAACGTAATGTAGAGGGCGGAGAAGCATCTCAGCTAGATAACCTAAAATGGTTAGGTATTGAATATGATGAGTCCATTGATATTGGTGGACCTTATGCGCCTTATCGTCAAATGGAACGTCTTGATATTTATAAAGAGCACGCTGAAAAGCTATTGGAGCAAGGTGTAGCTTACAAATGTTTCTGTTCGTCAGAAAAACTTGAAGCATCTCGCGAAGAACAAAAAGCAAGAGGTGTGGCGGCTCCAACTTATGATGGTACATGCCGTCACCTATCTGCAGAAGAAGTTGCAGCTAAAGAAGCAGCAGGTGAGCCATACACAATCCGTATGCGTGTACCGGCAAATGTAACGTATGAATTTGAAGATTTAGTTCGTGGCCAAGTTACTTTTGAATCAAAGGACATTGGTGATTGGGTAATTGTTAAAGCTAATGGTATCCCAACCTACAACTATGCTGTTGTTTTAGATGATCATTTCATGGAAATTTCTCACGTTTTCCGTGGTGAAGAGCATTTATCAAACACACCAAAACAAATGATGATTTTTGATGCATTTGGCTGGGAATATCCTCGTTTTGGACATATGACATTAATTATTAATGAAAACCGTAAAAAGTTATCTAAACGTGATGAATCAATTATTCAATTTGTTACACAATACAAAGATTTAGGGTATCTTCCTGAAGCGATGTTCAATTTCTTTGCACTACTTGGTTGGTCTCCAGAAGGGGAAGAAGAGATTTTCTCCAAAGAAGAATTTATTAAAATCTTTGATGAAAAACGTCTATCTAAATCACCATCGATGTTTGATAAGCAAAAATTAACATGGATGAATAATCAATATATTAAAAAGCTATCTTTAGAAGAAGTTGTGGCTTTATCTTTACCACATTTGCAAAAAGCTGGCCTATTACCCGAAGAACTTACTGCGGAGCAACGTGCATGGGCGACAGATTTAATTGCCCTTTACCACGATCAAATGAGCTTTGGTGCGGAAATTGTTGAACTATCTAGCCTATTCTTTAACGATCATATTGAATATGATGAAGAAGCAAAAGAGGTCTTAGCAGGTGAGCAAGTTCCTGAAGTAATGGCTGCATTTAAAGCACAGCTCGAGGAATTAGAAGAATTTACACCAGACACAGTAAAAGCTGCTATAAAAGCTGTGCAAAAAGCAACAGGTCATAAAGGTAAAAATCTATTTATGCCAATCCGCGTTGTAACAACAGGTGAAACACATGGCCCAGAGTTACCAAATGCAATTTGCTTAATTGGGAAAGAAAAAACAATTGACCGCGTAGGAAAATTTGCACAATAAGAGAAATTTATTGACAATTCATTCTTTCGTTGTAAAATGTATTTACATTGAAAAAGCGTTGATAAGGAGAAGTAAGTGGCGCACGCTCTCAAGAGAGGACCATCACCGGCTGAAAGTGGTCTGAGTCTAGGCAAAACTGAAATGCACCTTTGAGCGTAAAGCTGAACTATAGTAGGCTTTATCGAGTCGTTCCCGTTAAAGAACGTCCAAAGTGGAAGGCTTTTTTGCCTTCAATCAGAGTGGAACCACGTTAATTTAGCGTCTCTGTCATTCCTTTTTGGGATGATAGAGGCGCTTTTTATTTTTAGTGAAGCATCTCAAGAGCGGCAATTAGGCAAGGCTTAAAGAAGCGTCCTTACCACAATCATCTACCCAGGAGAGTCTGAAGGAAAATGACAATTGCTTTGTAGGATTTCAAAGGATGTAAATTAGACCAACATGAAGAGGGGGAGTTTTTTGTGTTTAAAAGAATGAAGGAAGATGTGGCTACGATTTTTGAGAATGATCCAGCAGCACGTAGTGTTTTTGAAGTGGTGTTAACCTATTCAGGCCTGCATGCTACATGGGCACATCGAGTGGCACATTGGTTCTTTAAAAGACGCTTTTACTTTATAGCTCGTGCCATTTCGCAAATTAGCCGTTTCTTTACTGGTATTGAAATTCATCCTGGTGCGAAAATTGGCCGACGCTTTTTTATAGATCATGGTACGGGTGTTGTTATTGGTGAAACTTGTGAGATTGGTGATAATGTTACCTTGTATCAGGGTGTCACTTTAGGAGGTACAGGAAAAGAAAAAGGGAAGCGACACCCTACTTTAGAAGACAATGTGCTTGTTGCAACAGGAGCTAAAGTTTTAGGCTCTATCACGATTGGCGAAAATAGTAAAATTGGTGCTGGCTCTGTTGTTTTAAAAGAAGTACCACCAAACGCTACAGTTGTCGGTATTCCTGGTAAAATAGTAATTAAGGATGGCGTGCGTCTAGAGAAAAAGCTAGATCATCAAAATATACCTGATCCTGTAGAAGAACGTTGTCAAGGTTTCGAGAAGCAGATCGCCGAATTGCAGCAGGAAATCGAACGCTTACAAAAGGAGAGAGAAACACGATGAGTATTCAAATTTTTAACTCATTAACAAGACAAAAGGAAACCTTCGTACCGCTAGAAGAAGGTAAAGTGAAAATGTATGTGTGCGGTCCGACTGTTTATAACTATATTCATATCGG
This sequence comes from Lysinibacillus sp., assembly GCF_032093475.1. Classification (NCBI taxonomy): domain Bacteria; kingdom Bacillati; phylum Bacillota; class Bacilli; order Caryophanales; family Bacillaceae; genus Lysinibacillus; species Lysinibacillus sp. The sequence continues at coordinate 4,424 of NZ_DAMDAY010000024.1, forward strand.
GAATTCACGTCCTGTAATTGTTTACGATACAGTACGACGTTATTTTCAATATAAAGGCTATGATGTAAAGTTTGTATCAAATTTTACGGATGTAGACGATAAAATTATTAAGGCAGCAAATGAGCTGGGAGAAGAAGTACATGAATTAACAGAGCGCTTTATTGCTGCATACTTTGAAGATGTAACAGCACTAGGGTGCAAAAAAGCAGATGTTCATCCACGAGTGACAGAACATATGGACGATATCATTCAATTTATTCAAGTGTTAATTGAAAAAGGCTACGCATATGAATCTGCTGGCGATGTGTATTATCGTACTCGTAAGTTTGATGGCTATGGTAAATTATCGCACCAATCAGTGGATGATTTAAAAATTGGTGCCCGTATTGAAGCAGGAGAGAAAAAAGATGATGCACTAGATTTTGCCTTGTGGAAAGCGGCTAAACCAGATGAGATTTTCTGGAAAAGTCCATGGGGAGATGGCCGTCCAGGCTGGCACATTGAATGTTCTGTAATGGCTCGTGAACATTTAGGAGATACTATTGATATTCATGCTGGTGGGCAGGATTTAACTTTCCCGCATCACGAAAATGAAATTGCTCAATCGGAAGCACATAATGACAAAACATTTGCGCGTTATTGGATGCATAACGGTTATATTAATATCGATAATGAAAAGATGTCCAAATCTCTTGGTAATTTCATTCTTGTTAATGATATCCGTAAACAAATTGACCCGCAGGTACTTCGTTTCTTTATGTTATCTGTTCATTACCGCCATCCAATTAATTTTGCGAAAGATTTAGTAGAAGCTGCTGCATCGGGCTTAGAACGCATTCGTACAGCTTACAACAATGTGAAGCATCGCCTTACTACTACGGCGAGCCTAGGCGACAACTCAGAAGAATGGCTTAGCAAAATTGCTGAACAAAAAGCGCATTTTGAAGAGGCGATGGATGATGACTTTAATACAGCTAACGCTATTTCTGTATTATTTGAGATAGCTCGTATTGCTAATATTTACTTGAATGAAGCTAATACTTGCAAGAAAGTATTAGAAACATTTATTGAAACTTTTGAGGTATTAGGTGACGTCTTAGGTATTGAATTTGCAAAAGAAGAAGAACTATTAGACGAAGAAATTGAAGCATTGCTACAAGAACGCGTAGAGGCACGTAAAAATCGTGATTTTGCTCGATCTGATGAGATCCGTGACCATTTGCAAGCCCAAGGTATCATTTTAGAAGATACACGACAAGGAACAAGATGGAAACGAGGGTAATTAAGTTGGATAAACTTCGCAATGAAGATGTTAAGCAATTAAATGCGCTAGCGTTAGCCTATATGGGTGATGCTGTATTGGAGCAAAAAATCCGTGAACATTTACTACGCTCTGGACGTGTTAAACCAAATACACTCCATCGTGAGGCGACTCGCTATGTTTCAGCAAAAGCACAATCTATGATCGTTCATCGCATGATGGATGAAAATTATTTAACTGAGGAGGAATTGGCTGTGTTCCGTCGTGGACGCAATGCCAAATCCGGCTCTGTACCAAAGAATACTGATATCCAAACCTATCGTAATAGCTCAGGCTTTGAGGCGGTGCTTGGTAGTTTATATTTATTAAATGAACTAGAACGGGTGTATGAAATCATTGCATATGCTATTCAAATAATCGAGGAATCAAAGGGAGTGTCGAAATAATGGTAGAACAAAATGGTGAAATTATTGCCGGTAAAAACCCAGTGTTAGAAGCACTTCGTTCAGGCCGCGATATGAATAAAGTATGGATTGCAGAGGGTGTTAAAAAATCTGGTGTGAATGAATTGCTAGATTTAGCTCGAGAACGTGGTGTCATCGTTCAGTTTGTTCCAAAAAAGAAAGTCGATCAATTATCGAGTGCTAATCACCAAGGAATTGTTGCTTCTGTTGCAGCATATCAGTATGCTGAACTTGAGGACTTATTTACAGCAGCTGCAAATAAACAGGAAGATCCCTTTTTCTTAATTTTAGATGAGTTAGAGGATCCTCATAACCTAGGGTCTATTATGAGAACGGCCGATGCTATAGGAGCTCATGGAATTATTATTCCGAAGCGTCGATCAGTAAGTTTAACAGCTGTAGTAGCAAAGGCATCTACAGGAGCTATTGAGCACGTGCCAGTTGTACGTGTGAACAATCTTGCTCAAACAATTGATGAGTTAAAAGAACGAGGTATATGGATTGCTGGTACAGATGCGAAAGGTTCTGTCGATTATCGAAAAATGGATGCGACATTACCATTAGCCATCATTATTGGTAGTGAGGGCAAGGGAATGGGTCGCTTATTAAAAGAAAAATGCGATTTTTTATATCACTTACCAATGGTTGGGCATGTTACATCACTGAACGCATCAGTAGCTGCAGCGCTTTTAATGTACGAAGTGTATCGTAAACGTCAAGAAGCGAATGACTAACAATGAAAAACATTTTGCTTGTTGATGGCTATAATATGATTGGATCTTGGAAAGAGCTGCGGCCATTACGTGACACAAATTTTGAAGATGCGCGCAGAAGGTTAATCGAACTTATGGCTGAATATAAAGCAGCTATAGGTTGGCGCGTAATTATTGTTTTTGACGCACACCTTGTACCAGGAGTGGAGCAATCTTATATAGAAAATGATGTAGAGGTCATTTATACTCGGAAAAATGAAACAGCAGATGAACGTATTGAAAAAATGACACATGAATTAAAGGCTAGAAATGTACAAATACATGTAGCAACCTCTGATATGGCAGAGCAAAGCGTTATATTTGGTAATGGCGCCCTAAGGAAATCAGCAAGAGAGCTAGAAATTGATACTAGCATTATCCAACATAAAATTTCACATGATGTAAAGCGAAAACAAGAAAGCAAGCCACCTTCTCGTATAGAATTAAAGCCAGATGTTGCTCTTGCCTTTGAAAAATGGAGACGTGGCTTGAAAGATTGATTGACGCATATTTTCCAATTCCGTTATACTGTTCCTAATTATCTGTTGTGACTGAGGTGATACCATGTTTAAAAATAGCATTGTACAAGTGACACAAGATTTTGAACGATTCAATGATGAAGAACTTATTGAAATGGTGCATCAAGGTAATACAGATGCGTTGGATTTTTTAATTACGAAATACCGTTTGTTAGTAAGAGCGAAGGCAAGATCCTATTTTTTGATTGGAGCAGATAAGGAAGACATTGTGCAAGAAGGCATGATCGGTTTATATAAGGCAATCCGCGATTTTAAGGGAGATAAACTTGCATCTTTCAGGGCTTTTGCAGAGTTATGTATTACAAGGCAAATTATCACGGCTATTAAAACAGCCACTAGGCAAAAACATATACCGTTAAATTCCTATATCTCTTTGGACAAGCCCATATTTGATGAAGAATCAGATCGAACGCTTATGGATGTGCTAACAGGTGCTATTATGGATGATCCAGAAGAATTGATGATTCATAGAGAAGAGTTTGGATATTTAGAAGAAAAGATGAGTGAGATTTTAAGTGAATTAGAGTTACAAGTTTTAGCCCTATATCTAGATGGCCAGTCTTATCATGAAATTTCTGCAAAATTAAACCGTCATGTGAAATCCATTGATAATGCATTGCAGCGAGTGAAGCGTAAATTAGAGCGACATTTAGTTCTTGAGGAAATGTCTTAGCCTTATAGGCCTTTATTGACATTGACAAATATCGGTGTTAGTCTTAAAAAGACATAGTGCCGAAAAAGGTGATTAAATGGCAAAAAAAGTCGTGCTGACTTGCGAGAAATGTGGATCGAGAAATTACACGTTCCCGGCTAAAGAAGGATCTACTGTACGTCTCGAATTAAAGAAATTTTGCTCGCATTGCAATGAACATACAGTGCATAAACAAACGCTATAAAAATGATATGAAAATAGACAGATATGATTGATTCGGAGGTTAAGCTAGAATGGGCAAGATCAAAGGCTTTTTCAGCGATGTAATGTCGGAAATGCGCAAGACAAGCTGGCCAAAAAGTAAAGAACTGACGAAATATACAGTCGTTGTAATTTCAACTGTAGTCATTATGGCTTTATTTTTTGTGTTAGTTGACTTAGGCATTTCATCATTATTCCGCTGGTACTTAGATTTATAATTTAGTAAATAGCATACTTTTGAAATAGCCCGTCCATAGCAATAACGGGTTTTTTCGTTTGTTTTATCTTCATTCAATCGTAGCTCCATATTATTGGTTAGGTGAAATGAAGAGCAGTAATTTATTCTCATTATGATAAGGATGCTACTAGGAGAGTATGATAGTAGCGATAGATGACTATGCTAGTTTCGGTATATATCCGCAAGCTTTTGCTTACTATTAGCGAAAATAAGATTTTCAAATGAGATGTTTGTGAAAAGAGTAAAGAATGCGCTGAGCATATCGCAAATCATTTTCACTTTTATTTGTAAGGGAGGGACGGACGAGAAGTCCTATTAATTATGGAGAAAAATTGGTATGTTGTTCATACGTATTCTGGGTATGAAAATCGTGTAAAAGCAAACCTAGAGAAACGTGTAGAAACAATGGGAATGCAAGATAAAATCTTCCGTGTGATTGTGCCAGAGCACGAGGAAACAGAAATGAAGGATGGGAAAAAACGTACAATGATGCGTAAAGTTTTCCCTGGTTATGTATTAGTAGAGTTAATTATGACAGACGATTCTTGGTATGTAGTTCGAAATACACCGGGTGTTACGGGCTTTATCGGTTCATCTGGTGGTGGAGCAAAACCAACTCCTTTACTGCCAGAAGAAGCGGACCGTTTACTACAACAAATGGGTATGACTGATAAGGTTGTAGAAGTGGATATAACGGTTGGTGAAGCAGTGGAAGTGTTAGAAGGGCCGTTTGCTCATTTCCAAGGACGTGTTGAAGAAATTGACACGGAAAAAGGCAAAGTAAAAGTGACAGTTGATATGTTTGGTCGCGAAACGATTATGGAGCTAGATTTCGAACAAATTCAAAAATTATAGTTCCAATAATAGAACTGTGAGCATGTCAATTGGTAGATGTTTCGCAGATTTTGTTAATTACTACTTGCTTAAAAAAATTAAAAGTGGTATCATTTCATAGGTCAGACTGTCATACTTTGGTTTGACATCTGTAATGATAATTTTAATGTTATCGGCAATTAGCTGACAGACAGATATTGAGTGGGAGGGGCAACCCAATTACCACATCACGGACTTAAGGAGGTGTGTCTCGTGGCTAAAAAAGTTATTAAAGTTGTAAAACTTCAAATCCCTGCTGGTAAAGCTAACCCAGCTCCACCGGTTGGTCCTGCATTAGGTCAAGCGGGTGTGAACATCATGGGATTCTGTAAAGAATTCAATGCGCGTACTGCTGATCAAGCTGGTCTTATTATTCCAGTTGAAATTTCAGTATTCGAGGACCGTTCTTTCACTTTCATTACAAAAACTCCACCTGCAGCAGTTCTACTTAAAGTAGCAGCTGGTATCCAATCTGGATCTGGTGAACCAAACCGTAAAAAAGTGGCAACGGTTAAACGTGATAAAGTTCGCGAAATCGCTGAAACTAAAATGCCAGACCTTAACGCTGCTTCAGTAGAAGCTGCTATGTTAATGGTTGAAGGTACTGCACGAAGCATGGGTATTGTTATCGAAGACTAATCCCATTTACTTGATGTTTTGTTTTTTGGAAGGTTGCGAAGTTTCTTTGTGAACACGCAACCTTTATTCGTGGGAGGTAAAATCCGCTATAACCACAATCAAGGAGGAAATATATAATGGCTAAAAAAGGTAAAAAACTGCAAGATGCAGCAAAATTAATTGATCGTAACTCACTATACAGTGCTCAAGAAGCAATCGAACTTGCTCAAAAAACTAGCACAGTAAACTTCGACGCTACTGTAGAAGTTGCTTTCCGTCTAGGTATTGATACTCGTAAAAACGACCAACAAATCCGTGGTGCAGTAGTGCTTCCAAACGGTACTGGTAAAACTCAACGCGTATTAGTATTCGCGAAAGGTGAAAAACTTAAAGAAGCTGAAGCAGCTGGCGCTGACTATGTAGGTGATGCAGAGTACATCCAAAAAATCCAACAAGGTTGGTTTGATTTCGATGTAATCGTAGCAACTCCTGACATGATGGGTGAAGTTGGTAAACTTGGACGCGTTTTAGGACCAAAAGGTTTAATGCCAAACCCTAAAACTGGTACAGTTACTTTTGATGTAACAAAAGCTATCGAAGAAATCAAAGCTGGTAAAGTAGAATACCGCGCTGATAAAGCTGGTATCATCCACGCTCCTATCGGTAAAGTTTCTTTCTCAGCAGAAAAATTAGTAGAAAACTTCTTAGCTGTATTTGATGTAGTGCAAAAAGCAAAACCTGCTGCAGCTAAAGGTACTTACATGAAATCTGTAAACGTTACAACTACAATGGGTCCAGCTGTTAAAATTGACGCTGCTAATGTAGTAGTAAAATAATTTATATATATGTTGACAACAGCAATAATACATGATATCATGATTGCTGTTGTGAATTATCCATTTGTACCGTAGACAGTAGGAGTGACTTGTCACTTAATGTTCCTACCGAGGACATCGGAATTCAGATTCTTATTTAAAGATGATGACTTTCAGCCTCTGTGTCTATTTGACTCAGAGGCTTTTCTTTTGTCGGTATAAATGACCCATTCTAATAGGAGGTGTCATCATGAGCAAAGCAATCGAAAACAAACAAGTACAAGTTCAAGAGATTACTGAAAAATTCCAAAACGCTTCTTCTGTAGTAGTTGTGGATTACCGTGGTCTTAACGTTGCACAAGTAACTGAGCTTCGTAAACAACTTCGTGAAGCTGGCGTTGAGTTCAAAGTTTACAAAAACACTTTAACTCGTCGTGCTGCTGAAGCTGCTGGTCTTGAAGGAATCAACGACGTATTAGTTGGTCCTAACGCAATTGCGTTCTCAAATGAAGATGTTGTAGCGCCTGCTAAAATCATCAACGAGTTCGCTAAGAAAAACGAAGCTTTAGAAATTAAAGCTGGTATTATTGAAGGTACGATTTCTTCTGTTGAAGATGTTAAAGCACTTGCAGAACTTCCATCACGCGAAGGTCTACTTTCTATGCTTTTATCTGTACTTCAAGCTCCTGTGCGTAACTTCGCACTTGCAACAAAAGCTGTTGCAGAACAAAAAGAAGAACAAGGCGCGTAATTTAATACGCATCAACACTTCTGCGGCCTGATCGCAAACAATAAAACATTATCCAATTAGGAGGAAATTATAATGAATAAAGAGCAAATCTTAGAAGCTATCAAAGCTATGACAGTTCTTGAATTAAACGATTTAGTAAAAGCTATCGAAGAAGAATTCGGTGTAACAGCTGCTGCTCCTGTAGCAGTAGTTGCTGGTGGTGCTGCTGGCGCTGCTGAAGAAAAATCAGAGTTCGACGTAGTATTAGCATCTGCTGGTGCAGAAAAAATTAAAGTAATCAAAGTGGTTCGTGAAATCACTGGTTTAGGTCTTAAAGAAGCTAAAGAAGTAGTAGATAACGCTCCTAAAGCTCTTAAAGAAGGCGTTTCTAAAGATGAAGCTGAAGAAATCAAAGCTAAACTTGAAGAAGTTGGCGCATCTGTAGAAGTTAAGTAATCTCGCGTTACTTTTTAACAAAAGGAAAGCTCGTCATTTTGGCGAGCTTTTTTCTTCATTCTGAGGAGGCGTAAAAAAATGTCAGATCATTATTATACAAGCAAGCCTCAAACTGAGAGTAAACCACGTCACTGGACATTCAAGTTACTGGGGCATTCGTTTACTTTTGAAACGGATGCAGGTGTTTTTAGTAAAAGCGAAGTAGATTTTGGATCCCGTGTTTTAATAGACGCTTTTCAAATGCCAGATATTGATGGTGCGATTTTTGATGTAGGCTGTGGATATGGTCCAATAGGGTTATCGATTGCCAAAACAAATCCAGACCGTACCGTTTTTATGATGGATATAAACGAACGTGCAGTTGCGCTTTCGCAAAAAAATGCGCAAGTGAACGGTGTTCAAAATGTGCGAATATTTGTGAGTGACGGCCTATCGATGGTTGATAACGATGTGGAAGCAGCAGCTATCTTAACGAATCCACCAATTCGTGCGGGGAAGGAAACGATTTTCCGCTTTTACGATGGAGCTTATGATCGACTAGTGTCTTCAGGTGAGCTTTGGGTAGTAATCCAGAAGAAACAGGGAGCGCCATCGACAGTGAGTTACTTGGAAGGAAAATTTTCAGAAGTCGATGTTGTTGAGAAGAAAAAAGGATACTGGATAGTACGTGCAAAAAAATAAATGAAATATGTATAATTTATTGACTTGACAAATCGGCTATGATAATATGATACAATGCAAAAATATTATTTTGAGGTCGTATGCCCTTTTTGTATAATTTTGTTTTAATGTGGGTATACTTGCCAAGATAAGTTTAGTTAACCGAAAATGAGATCTTTTTGAAGACTCGTTTTCTTTTTGTCTTTCGAAATCATACACTATTTGTATGATTTTGCAAAGACCTAATATCGCTTTATTGAGGGGTGAATGAGTTGACAGGTCAACTAGTTCAGTACGGACAACACCGCCAGCGTAGAAGCTTTGCGCGTATTAAAGAGGTGCTTGAGCTTCCAAATCTGATTGAGATTCAAACGGCGTCTTACGAGTGGTTCCTTGAAGAAGGTTTACGTGAAATGTTCCGTGACATTTCGCCGATCGAGGACTTTACAGGTAATCTTTCATTAGAATTCATCGATTATTCATTAGGTGAGCCTAAATATGATGTTGATGAATGTAAAGAGCGAGATGTTACTTACGCAGCTCCATTACGTGTGAAAGTACGTCTTTACAACAAAGAAACAGACGAAGTGAAAGAACAAGATGTCTTCATGGGTGACTTCCCATTAATGACTGAAACAGGTACGTTCATTATCAATGGTGCTGAACGTGTTATCGTTTCACAATTAGTTCGTTCACCAAGTGTGTATTTCCATGATAAAACTGATAAAAACGGTAAAAAAGGTTTTGGCGCTACAGTTATTCCAAACCGCGGTGCGTGGTTAGAGTACGAAACAGATGCAAAAGACGTAGTATATGTGCGTATCGATCGTACTCGTAAGCTACCAGTAACAGTGTTACTTCGTGCGTTAGGTTTCGGTTCAGACCAAGAGATTATCGATATTATCGGTGATAACGAGTATTTACGTAATACGTTAGAAAAAGATAACTCTGAAAGTACTGAAAAGGCACTTTTAGAAATCTATGAACGTTTACGTCCAGGTGAGCCACCAACAGTAGAGAGCGCGAAGAGCTTATTATACTCTCGTTTCTTTGATGCTAAACGTTATGATCTAGCGAATGTTGGTCGCTACAAAATGAATAAAAAGCTTCATATTAAGAATCGTTTATTTAACCAAACGATTGCTGAAACGCTTGTAGATCCAGAAACAGGCGAAATTTTAGTAGAAAAAGGTACTGTACTTGATCGTCGTACTTTAGATAAAATCCTACCTTACCTTGAAGATTCATCGAAAGGTATCGGTTTCCGCACTTTATCACAAGTTGGTGGTGTACTTGAGGATGATGTAACCATCCAATCTATTAAGATTTATGCACCAAAAGATGAAGCGCAAAAAGAAATTAATATCATTAGTAATGCGTACATTGATGAAGAAGTGAAGAATATTACACCTGCTGACGTTTTAGCTTCAGTAAGTTATTTCTTCAACTTACTTTACCAAGTAGGAGCTACAGATGATATTGACCACTTAGGTAACCGTCGCCTACGTTCTGTTGGTGAGTTACTACAAAATCAGTTCCGTATTGGTTTATCTCGTATGGAGCGTGTTGTACGTGAGCGTATGTCAATTAACGACACAGCTGCGATCGTACCACAGCAATTAATTAATATTCGTCCTGTAATTGCGTCAATTAAAGAATTCTTCGGAAGTTCTCAATTATCACAATTCATGGACCAAACAAACCCATTAGCAGAGTTAACACATAAACGTCGTTTATCTGCATTAGGACCTGGTGGTTTAACACGGGAACGTGCTGGTTTCGAAGTACGTGACGTTCACTACTCTCACTATGGTCGTATGTGTCCAATCGAGACACCAGAGGGTCCAAACATTGGGTTAATCAACTCATTATCTTCATTTGCCAAAGTAAATAAATTTGGTTTCATCGAAACACCATATCGTCGTATTGACCATGAAACAGGTCGAGTAACGGACCAAATTGATTACTTAACAGCTGATGAAGAAGATAACTACTACGTAGCACAAGCAAACTCTCCGTTAAATCCAGACGGTACTTTTGCTAACGACGAAGTAGTAGGTCGTTTCCGTGGGGATAATACAGTATTCAATAAAGCTCAAATGGACTATATGGACGTTTCTCCTAAACAAGTAGTTTCTGCAGCGACTGCATGTATCCCATTCTTAGAAAACGATGACTCGAACCGTGCACTTATGGGTGCCAACATGCAACGTCAAGCAGTTCCACTTCTTAACCCAGAAGCACCATTCGTTGGTACTGGGATGGAACATGTTGATGCGCGTGATTCAGGTGCAGCTGTAGTAGCGAAATATGATGGTATTGTTGAGCACGTTGAAGCTCGCTCTATCCATGTTCGCCGCATTGAAGTCGTAGACGGTAAAGAGGTTAAAGGCGATTTAACGAAATATAAATTACAAAAGTTCATTCGTTCAAACCAAGGTACTTCATATAACCAACGTCCACTTGTAAAAGTAGGCGAGCGTGTGAAACCACGTGACATTTTAGCAGATGGCCCTTCAATGGAAAAAGGCGAACTAGCTCTTGGACGTAACGTATTAGTTGCATTCATGACATGGAACGGCTTTAACTATGAGGATGCTGTCATTATGAGTGAGCGCCTTGTAAAAGACGATGTCTATACATCTGTTCATATTGAAGAATATGAATCAGAGTCTCGTGATACAAAGCTTGGACCTGAAGAAATCACTCGCGATATTCCTAACGTTGGGGAAGATGCACTTCGTAACTTAGACGAACGTGGTATCATCCGCATCGGTGCAGAAGTACGTGATGGTGATATTCTAGTAGGGAAAGTAACGCCTAAAGGGGTTACAGAATTAACAGCTGAAGAACGCTTACTACACGCAATCTTCGGTGAAAAAGCTCGTGAGGTTCGTGATACTTCATTACGTGTACCACACGGTGCTGGCGGTATCATTCTTGACGTTAAAGTATTTAACCGTGAAGATGGCGATGAATTACCACCAGGTGTTAACCAATTAGTTCGTGCTTATATTGTTCAAAAACGTAAAATCCGCGTTGGTGACAAAATGGCCGGACGCCATGGTAACAAAGGGGTTATCTCGCGTATCTTACCAGAGGAAGATATGCCATTCATGCCAGATGGCACGCCTGTTGATATTATGTTAAATCCACTTGGTGTACCTTCTCGTATGAATATCGGACAAGTTTTAGAGTTGCACTTAGGTATGGCTTCTCGTTACCTTGGCGTTCATATGGCTACACCAGTATTTGATGGTGCCAATGAAGAAGATGTTTGGGAAACGATGGAAGAAGCAGGTATGAACCGTGATGGTAAAACAATCCTGTATGATGGACGTTCAGGTGAACCATTCGATAACCGTGTATCAGTTGGGATCATGTACATGATCAAACTTGCTCACATGGTTGACGATAAACTTCATGCACGTTCAACTGGTCCTTACTCACTAGTTACGCAACAGCCACTTGGTGGTAAAGCGCAATTTGGTGGACAACGTTTTGGTGAGATGGAAGTATGGGCACTTGAAGCATATGGTGCTGCTTATACACTTCAAGAAATTTTAACAGTTAAATCCGATGACGTTGTTGGTCGTGTGAAAACTTATGAAGCCATCGTTAAAGGTGAAAGTGTACCAGAGCCAGGCGTTCCAGAATCATTCAAAGTATTGATTAAAGAACTTCAATCTCTTGGTATGGATGTTAAGATGTTAACAGTTAATGATGAAGAAGTAGAACTTCGTGATCTAGATGAAGAAGACGATCTTCAACCAGCTGACGCACTTAACATTGCACCACAGCCAGATACAGAAGAAGAGCCAGTAGAGTCTTTTGAATAATGGAAAACCAAATTCACAGTTGTGAATAGGTCAAACTTATTTTTCAAATTAGCCGGGCAGGATTTAACGCCCTGCCTGGCTTTTTCTTTTAATAAATCATTCTATTTCTAATCCTTTGCCAAAGAGGCAATTCTTTGCAAACGATTATCGAGCTGCGTAAAAGAGTCTTTATAAAGACCTATACTAGAGGGAGGTAGGCTCCTTGATAGACGTTAATGAATTTGAATATATGAAAATTGGTTTAGCATCTCCTGACAAGATTCGTTCTTGGTCATATGGTGAGGTTAAAAAACCTGAAACTATTAACTACCGTACATTAAAACCAGAAAAAGATGGTTTATTCTGTGAGCGTATTTTTGGTCCAACTAAGGACTGGGAATGTCATTGTGGTAAATATAAACGTGTACGTTATAAAGGCGTTGTTTGTGATCGTTGTGGTGTTGAAGTAACACGCGCTAAAGTTCGTCGTGAACGTATGGGACACATCGAATTAGCAGCACCAGTTTCTCACATCTGGTACTTCAAAGGTATTCCTAGCCGTATGGGTCTAATTTTAGATATGTCACCACGTGCATTAGAAGAAGTTATTTATTTTGCATCATACGTTGTGATTGAACCAGGTGCTACAAATTTAGAAAGCAAGCAATTACTTTCTGAAAAAGAGTACCGTGCATACCGTGAAAAATTCGGAAACACATTCGAAGCTTCAATGGGTGCAGAAGCAATCAAAAAATTATTAGGCAAAATTGACCTAGAAGATGAAACACAATCTTTAAAAGAAGAGTTAAAGTCTGCACAAGGTCAAAGACGTACTCGTGCGATCAAACGTCTTGAAGTTGTCGAATCTTTCCGTAACTCAGGTAACTCACCTGAATGGATGATTTTAGATGTACTACCTGTTATTCCACCAGAGCTTCGTCCAATGGTGCAATTAGATGGTGGACGTTTTGCAACTTCAGATTTAAACGATTTATACCGTCGTGTAATTAACCGTAATAACCGTTTAAAACGTTTATTAGATTTAGGTGCTCCAAGCATCATCGTACAAAACGAAAAACGTATGTTACAAGAAGCTGTTGACGCACTAATTGATAATGGTCGTCGTGGACGTCCTGTAACTGGTCCAGGTAATCGCCCATTAAAATCACTTTCACATATGTTGAAAGGTAAACAAGGTCGTTTCCGTCAAAACTTACTTGGTAAACGTGTTGACTATTCTGGTCGTTCCGTTATCGTAGTAGGTCCAAACTTAAAAATGTACCAATGTGGTTTACCGAAAGAAATGGCGATCGAATTATTCAAGCCATTCGTAATGAAAGAGCTAGTAGAACGTGGTCTTGCACATAACATTAAATCTGCTAAACGTAAAATCGAACGTTTAAACAACGACGTATGGGACGTTTTAGAAGATGTTATCCGTGAGCATCCAGTACTACTAAACCGTGCACCAACGCTTCACCGTCTTGGTATTCAAGCATTTGAACCAACACTAGTTGAAGGCCGTGCGATCCGTCTTCACCCATTAGTATGTACAGCTTATAACGCTGACTTCGATGGTGACCAAATGGCGGTTCACGTACCGTTATCAGCTGAAGCACAAGCTGAAGCTCGTCTTCTAATGCTTGCTGCGCAAAACATCCTGAATCCAAAAGACGGTAAACCTGTTGTAACACCATCTCAAGATATGGTATTAGGTAACTACTACTTAACACTTGAACGTGAAGGTGCTCGTGGTGAAGGTACTGTATTCTATGGTCCAAATGAAGTGTTAATTGCCTATGACACAGGTCATGTACATTTGCATACACGTATCGCTATTAAAGCAAGTTCGTTAAATAACCCAACATTCACAGAAGAACAAAATAATATGTTCTTATTAACAACTGTTGGTAAAGTTATCTTTAATGAAATATTGCCTGAGTCATTCCCGTACATCAATGAGCCAACTGATTTCAACTTAGAGCATGAAACACCTGAAAAATACTTCGCTAATTTAACAATTGACGAAGAAACGCTAAAAGAGCTTGAATCAGATAATGCTTACAAAAATCTTGATGAAAAAGGGAAAATCGATGCACAACGTACAGCTGTATTACGTAAATATTTTGCATCTGTACCAGTTGTAAATCCATTCCGTAAAAAATTCTTAGGTAATATCATTGCAGAAGTATTTAAACGTTTCCACATTACTGAAACATCTAAAATGCTTGACCGCATGAAAAACCTAGGATTTAAATATTCAACACGTGCTGGTATTACAGTAGGTGTATCTGATATCGTGGTATTACCAGATAAAGGTGAAATTTTAGCTGAAGCTCAAGAAAAAGTGGATAAAGTTCAAGCGCAATTCCGTCGTGGTTTCATCACAGAAGATGAGCGTTATGATCGTGTAATCTCAAGTTGGAGTGCTGCGAAAGATGAAATTCAAGCGAAGCTGATGAAATCACTTGAGAAAACAAACCCAATCTTCATGATGTCTGATTCAGGTGCCCGTGGTAACGCATCTAACTTTACTCAGTTAGCTGGTATGCGTGGACTGATGGCCAACCCGGCTGGTCGTATCATCGAACTTCCAATTAAATCTTCATTCCGTGAAGGTTTAACAGTATTAGAGTACTTCATCTCTACTCACGGTGCTCGTAAAGGTCTTGCCGATACTGCCCTAAAAACTGCCGATTCAGGTTACTTAACTCGTCGTCTTGTTGACGTTGCACAGGATGTTATTGTGCGTGAAGATGACTGTGGTACTGACCGCGGTTTAACAATTGGCGCATTAATGGAAGGCACTGAATTAATTGAGGCTCTTGATGAGCGTATTGTTGGTCGTCATACGAAGAAAACAATCTTCCATCCTGAAACTGGTGAAGTGATTCTAGAAAAAGACGGATTAATCGACCAAGATATCGCTCGTGCAGTTATCGAGGCTGGTATTGAAGAAGTGACAATCCGTTCAGCATTTACATGTAATACAAAACATGGCGTATGTAAAAAATGTTACGGCATGAACTTGGCAACAGGTGAAAAGGTTGAAGTTGGGGAAGCAGTTGGTATTATTGCAGCTCAATCAATCGGTGAACCAGGTACACAATTAACAATGCGTACATTCCATACAGGTGGGGTTGCCGGAGATGATATTACACAAGGTCTTCCACGTATCCAAGAGATCTTTGAAGCACGTAATCCAAAAGGTCAATCTGTTATTTCAGAAATCGCTGGTACTGTTTCAGATATCACAGAAATTCGTGAAGGCTTAAAAGAAATTACTATTCAAGGTGACGTAGAAACTCGTAAATACCAAGCACCTTATAATGCACGTCTAAAAGTTATCGAAGGTGATAATGTAGAACGTGGTCAAGTTTTAACAGAGGGTTCTATCGATCCAAAACAATTGCTAAAAGTCAAAGACGTTTCAACTGTTCAAGAATATTTATTAAAAGAAGTTCAAAAAGTATACCGTATGCAAGGGGTAGAAATTGGGGATAAACACATTGAGGTAATGGTTCGCCAAATGCTTCGTAAAGTTCGTGTAATTGAAGCTGGTGATACAGAATTACTACCAGGTTCATTACTAGATATCCACCAATTCTCAGAGGCAAATGCAGATGCTGTGATGAATGGCAAAAACCCTGCAACTTGTCGTCCAGTGATCCTTGGTATTACAAAAGCTTCTCTTGAAACAGAATCATTCTTATCTGCTGCATCATTCCAAGAAACAACTCGTGTGTTAACAGATGCAGCAATTAAGGGTAAACGTGATGAGCTTCTTGGATTAAAAGAGAACGTAATTATCGGTAAGCTTGTTCCAGCAGGTACTGGTATGCAACGTTATCGTCAAATCCGCATCGAAAAAGATGAGCTTGACACAGAAGTCATTTCTGCTGAATAAACATTAAAATAGGGCCGAAGAGATGTATTTTCATCATCTCTTCGGACTTTTTAAAGATATTGGTTGACAGTGTAATCTGGTAATGATAATATATTGAAGGTTGATAGTTAACTGTCTGTACTTCGGAGGATATGAAAATGTCTTATGATAAAGTAAGGGCTAGTCAAACAATCATAGGTACAAAGCAAGCAGTAAAAGCAATGCAAGCTGGTTCAGTGAAAGAACTTTTTGTGGCACTTGATGCAGACAATTGGGTAACCGATTCGGCCATATCTTTCGCGAGAGAAATCGGTATACCAGTTATTCTTGTTGAGTCCAAAAAGGAACTGGGCAAGGCCTGTGGAATCCATGTTGGAGCTGCAGTAGTTGCGATTACTGTAGAGTAGTTTTTGTGTAAAAAGCACAAAGACTTTGTTTTTACCCAAAAAATGAACCACCTGGATGTGTGGTATTAAAAAAAGAAGGAATGAAGGGAGGAAAAATCGATGCCTACAATTAACCAATTGGTACGTAAGCCTCGTAAATCTAAAATCACGAAATCAAATTCACCAGCGTTAAACAAAGGATATAACTCATTTAAAAAATCTTTAACTGATGTTAAATCTCCACAAAAACGTGGTGTTTGTACTCGTGTAGGTACAATGACGCCTAAAAAACCAAACTCAGCGTTACGTAAATACGCTCGTGTACGTTTAACTAACCAAATCGAGGTTACTGCGTACATTCCTGGTGAAGGCCATAACTTACAAGAGCACAGTGTTGTTCTTATCCGTGGCGGTCGTGTAAAAGACTTACCGGGTGTTCGTTACCATATCGTTCGTGGTGCTCTTGATACTGCTGGTGTAAACGGTCGTATGCAATCACGTTCTCTATACGGTACAAAACGCCCTAAAGAAAAAAAATAATATAAAATATATAAGTTATTTACTCAATGAAAGGAGGAAAACACATGCCTCGTAAAGGTCCTGTTTCCAAACGTGACGTGTTACCAGATCCAATTTATAATTCAAAACTAGTAACTCGTTTAATCAATAAAATGATGATTGATGGTAAAAGAGGTACTTCTCAAAAGATTTTATACGGTGCGTTCGAACTAGTTAAAGAACGTTCTGGTCAAGATCCAATCGAAGTATTCGAAGCTGCTCTAAATAACGTAATGCCAGTTCTTGAAGTACGTGCTCGCCGTGTTGGTGGTTCTAACTACCAAGTACCAGTTGAAGTACGCCCAGAACGTCGTACAACTTTAGGTCTTCGCTACCTAGTTAACTATTCTCGTCTTCGTGGTGAAAAAACTATGGAAGAGCGTTTAGCTAACGAAATTCTTGATGCTTCTAACAACACTGGTGCATCAGTTAAAAAACGTGAAGATATGCACAAAATGGCAGAAGCGAACAAAGCATTCGCTCACTACCGTTGGTAATCTAAACATAGCATAAGCCCAATATGGAAGGAGAAATACCTAATGAAACGCGAATTCTCTCTAGAGAATACTCGTAATATTGGGATCATGGCTCACATTGATGCTGGTAAAACAACAACAACTGAGCGTATCCTTTATTACACAGGTAAGATTCACAAAATCGGTGAAACTCATGAAGGCGCTTCTCAAATGGACTGGATGGAGCAAGAGCAAGAACGTGGTATCACAATCACTTCTGCTGCGACAACAGCTCAATGGAAAGGCAACCGCGTAAACATCATCGATACTCCTGGACACGTAGACTTCACTGTAGAAGTAGAACGTTCTTTACGTGTACTTGACGGCGCAGTAACTGTACTTGATGCTCAATCGGGTGTTGAACCTCAAACAGAAACTGTATGGCGTCAAGCTACAACTTACGGTGTACCACGTATCGTATTCATTAACAAAATGGATAAAATGGGTGCAGACTTCCTATATTCTGTAGGTACTTTACACGAGCGTTTACAAGCAAATGCTCATCCAATCCAATTACCAATTGGTGCGGAAGATGAATTCAAAGCAATTATTGACTTAGTAGAAATGGATGTAACTTACTACGATAACGAAGAAGGTACAGCATTACGTGAAGGTCAACCAATTCCTGAAGAATATCAAGCTCAAGCAGATGAGTACCGTGAAAAGTTAATCGAAGCAATTGCTGAAGTTAATGAAGAAATCATGGAAAAATACTTTGCTGGTGAAGAAATTACTAAAGAAGAGCTTAAAGCGGCTATCCGTAAAGCGACAATCGCAGTAGAATTCTATCCAGTAATCTGTGGTACAGCATTCAAACACAAAGGTGTTCGTAAAATGCTTGATGCAGTTATCGACTACTTACCATCTCCAGTTGATGTACCTGCTATTAAAGGTACAACTCCAGATGGTGATGAAACTGAACGTCCATCTTCAGACGAGGCGCCATTCGCAGCTTTAGCATTTAAAGTTATGACTGACCCATTCGTAGGTAAATTAACGTTCTTCCGTGTGTACTCTGGTGTTCTTGAATCAGGTTCATACGTACAAAACTCTTCAAAAGGTAAACGTGAGCGCGTAGGTCGTATCCTACAAATGCACGCAAACAGCCGTGAAGAGATTTCAAAAGTATTCGCTGGTGATATCGCAGCTGCTGTAGGTCTTAAAGATACAACAACTGGTGACACTCTTTGTGAAGAGAAAAACCTTGTTATCCTTGAGTCTATGGAGTTCCCAGAGCCAGTTATCTCTCTTTCTGTAGAACCTAAATCTAAAGCTGACCAAGATAAAATGGGTCAAGCTTTACAAAAGCTACAAGAAGAAGATCCAACATTCCGTGCACATACAGACCAAGAAACTGGTCAAACAATCATCTCAGGTATGGGTGAGCTTCACCTTGATATCTTAGTTGACCGTATGCGTCGTGAATTTAAAGTAGAAGCTAACGTTGGTGCTCCAATGGTATCTTACCGTGAAACATTCCGTGGCTCTGCTCAAGTTCAAGGTAAATTTACTCGTCAATCTGGTGGTCGTGGTCAATACGGTGACGTATGGATCGAGTTCTCTCCAAACGAAGAGGGTAAAGGCTTTGAATTCGAAAATGCTATCGTTGGTGGTGTAGTTCCACGTGAATATATTCCAGCTGTTGAAGCAGGTCTTCGTGACTCGCTTGACCGCGGTGTAATCGCTGGTTATCCATTAATCGACATCAAAGCGAAATTATTCGATGGTTCATACCATGATGTTGACTCAAACGAAATGGCATTTAAAATCGCTGCATCTATGGCACTTAAAGCTGCTGCATCAAAATGTAGCCCAGTTCTTTTAGAGCCAATGATGAAAGTTGAAGTTGTAATTCCTGAAGAATATCTTGGTGATATCATGGGTAACATCACTTCTCGCCGTGGCCGCGTAGAAGGTATGGAAGCTCGCGGTAACGCTCAAGTTGTTCGTGCGATGGTTCCACTTTCAGAAATGTTTGGATATGCAACAACTTTACGTTCTGCAACGCAAGGTCGTGGTGTATTCTCAATGGTATTCGATCATTATGAAGAAGTACCTAAATCAATCTCTGAAGAGATCATCAAAAAAAATAAAGGTGAATAATTGAAATTTCATCTTGCATAAAGTATAACTAATTTGTAAGCTATGATTGCAGGATAGGGGATGGGCCCGTTCTCTATCAGCATTCATTCTATAAATTTTAAATCTAAAACATACAATTTTGAGGAGGCAATCTCTAATGGCTAAAGAAAAATTTGACCGTTCTAAAACGCATGCTAACATTGGTACAATCGGACACGTTGACCATGGTAAAACTACTTTAACTGCTGCAATCGCTACAGTTCTTTCTAAAAAAATGGGTGGTACAGCTAAATCTTACGCTGACATCGATAACGCTCCAGAAGAAAAAGAGCGTGGTATCACAATCAATACTTCTCACGTAGAATACGAAACAGCTACTCGTCACTATGCACACGTTGACTGCCCAGGACACGCTGACTATGTTAAAAACATGATCACTGGTGCTGCTCAAATGGACGGCGGTATCTTAGTAGTATCTGCTGCTGATGGCCCAATGCCACAAACTCGTGAACACATCCTTTTATCTCGTCAAGTAGGTGTTCCATACTTAGTAGTATTCATGAACAAATGTGATATGGTTGACGACGAAGAATTATTAGAATTAGTAGAAATGGAAATCCGTGACCTACTATCTGAATATGACTTCCCAGGTGACGATATTCCTGTAATCAAAGGTTCTGCTCTTAAAGCTCTTGAAGGTGAACCAGAATGGGAAGAAAAAATCGTTGAATTAATGGACGCTGTAGATTCTTACATCCCAACTCCAGAACGTCAAACTGACAAACCATTCATGATGCCAGTAGAGGACGTATTCTCTATCACTGGTCGTGGTACAGTTGCAACTGGCCGTGTTGAACGTGGTCAAGTTAAAGTTGGTGACGTAGTTGAAATCATCGGTATTGCTGAAGAAGCTAAATCTACTACTGTAACTGGTGTAGAAATGTTCCGTAAATTATTAGACTATGCTGAAGCTGGAGACAACATCGGTGCTTTACTTCGTGGTGTAGCTCGTGAAGAAATCCAACGTGGTCAAGTATTAGCTAAACCAGGTTCAATCACTCCACACACTAACTTCAAAGCTGAAGTTTACGTTTTATCAAAAGAAGAGGGTGGCCGTCATACTCCATTCTTCTCTAACTACCGTCCTCAGTTCTACTTCCGTACAACTGACGTAACAGGTATCTGTAACTTACCAGAAGGCGTTGAAATGGTAATGCCTGGTGACAACATCGAAATGACAGTTGAACTTATCGCTCCAATCGCTCTAGAAGAAGGTACTAAATTCTCTATCCGTGAGGGTGGCCGTACTGTAGGCGCTGGCGTAGTTGCTTCTATCCAAAAATAATTTTAGCTTATGCTAATTTCAAACCAATCTGTAGGGACGCCTACAGATTGGTTTTTTTGTGTTAAAATAAAGGGAAAATAAGGTTTTTATTAGTTTATGTGTATATAGTTGTTAGCATGTCATTTAGAAAAAATATTTAAAAAGAAAGGCGTTTTGAATATGGAAATGAAAATATTGCTGATTGAAGATGATCCTTCTATTTTTAGGATGATTCAAGAACGGTTTGCGCAGTGGTCATTACATGTTTTCGGACCTAAAAATTTTCAAAAAGTAATGGATGATTTTATAGAGGAGAAGCCTCATCTTGTGCTAATCGATATTCAATTGCCTGCCTTTGACGGCTTTCACTGGTGTCGAGAAATCCGTCATCTTTCAAAAGTACCAATTCTTTTTCTATCTTCCCGAGATCATCCTATGGATATGGTAATGGCCATGCAAATGGGGGCAGATGATTTTATACAAAAGCCCTTTCATATGGAAGTGTTACTTGCAAAAGCACAGGCTATATTGCGAAGAACATATGACTATGTTGATGATAAAATGGACGTCACACGTTTTAATGATGCTGTTATTGATTATGCTAGAAGTGAAATTATGTATGACGGGAGTATCGCTTCATTAACTAAAAATGAGCTCTTTATATTACGGATTTTAGTAGAAAATGCTAATCATATTGTTTCGAGAGATGAGTTAATGAGAAAACTGTGGGATGATGAACGTTTTGTAAACGATAATACTTTGTCGGTAAATGTTAATCGATTACGTACAAAGTTAGAGGATATTGGTTTACGTGATGTGATTCAAACGAAAAAAGGCCTGGGGTATATGGCAGTGAGCCAAGGGATGTGAGTAATTTGATATTATTTATTAGAGAACGCATTGCATGGATAGGCTTTTTTATCTTCATTATTGTAATGTTAAATATGTTATTTCTTCTAGATGTTGGTTTAAATAGTGTCTCCATTTGGTATGTTAACGTTAGTTTGCTTGTTAGCTTTTCACTTTTTTTGATGTGGCGTTATGTTTTTGAAGTTGGGAAATTAAAAGATTTCCTGGGAAATATGGATAGCCATCTTGATGATGCACATAAAGGCGGCCTTGCTTTAACTCCTTTTCAGGATGTATGCTTTCGAAAAGTTGAAGATATCCTTGATGAGAAGAACAGGGAATTAAATCAAGCTAAAGTGCAGCTACAAGAGTATTCAGATGAGTTATTGGCCTGGGTTCATGAAGTAAAGGCACCTTTAACAACCATTAATTTAATGTTAGAACATGTTGAAGACTTACAACTGCGTCGAAAATTAGAGAATGAATGGCTGAGGTTACATCTTTTGGTTGACCAACAGCTGCATCTAACAAGGTTAGCCTCAATTGAAAAGGATAATTATTTAAATAAAGTTGAACTGAAACCGATCGTATATAAAGAAATCAGGGATTTGCAAGCATGGTGTATTGAAAAGGGGATTGGCTTTGAAGTCGATGAGCTCACAGAGTCGGTTACAACGGATCCTAAATGGCTGGCGTTTATTGTTCGACAAATACTCTCAAATGCCATCAAGTATAGTCCAGCAAGTTCTGAAATAACGATCTTTACTGAACTTGACCCAACCGGAGCCACTTTATTACATATTAAAGATGTAGGTATTGGAATACCCTTGGAAGATCTACCTAGAATTTTTCAAAAATCGTATACAGGAACAGCAGGAAGAGAATCCTCACAATCTACAGGAATGGGTCTTTATTTAGCGTATAATGTAGCCCAGAAAATTGGTATTCGTATTAATGTTCAATCGAGTGTTGGGGAAGGCTCATTATTTACGTTGCGTTTCCCATTACAAAATGAATATATCAAACTAACAGGTAGATGACGAAAATGTCACCTACCTTTTTATATTGTCATGTAAAACGCACGAATGTTCAGATGTGACAGGGTATACTTGGAATATAGAAAGGGGCGCTATCAAGTGACAGTTTTAATTGGTCGTAAGATAAAGAAAGTATATGGTAAAAAATCAACCGCTCAAGAAGTATTAAAGGGTATTGATTTAGAAGTGAATAAAGGAGAGTTCGTAGGGATTATGGGTCCTTCTGGCTCTGGGAAAACAACACTTTTAAACGTCTTATGCTCAATTGACTTTGCGACAGAAGGTGTTATTGAAATAAACGGTCATAATTTGCGTGGTATGAAAGAAAAGGCTTTAGCGAACTTCCGTCGAGAGCAGCTTGGTTTCATTTTTCAAGATTATAATTTATTGGACACTTTAACAGTAAAGGAGAATATTCTTCTACCGTTAGCGATCAGTAAGTTACCGAAAGCTGTTGCAGAAAGTCGAGTGAAGGAACTCACATCCTTACTAGGTATCACTGAAATTTTAAATAAATATCCTAACGAAATATCAGGTGGGCAAAAACAGCGTACATCTGCTGCTCGTGCACTTATTACGAATCCATCGTTAGTGTTTGCTGACGAGCCTACTGGTGCATTAGATTCAAAATCAGCCACAGCCTTGCTCCAAAATCTACAAAACATTAATGAGACAAAAGAAGCGACAATCATGATGGTTACGCATGATGCTGTCGCTGCAAGCTTCTGTACACGTGTTTTATTTTTAAAAGACGGTCATATTTATAGTGAGCTATATAAAGGCGATAAAACAAGACAGGCTTTCTTTCAGGAAATCATGCATACTCAAGGTGTGCTAGGCGGTGATGGTTATGAGTCTTAGTAAGTTAGTGCTAAAGAGTATGAAGAAAAATATGAAGCACTACTATCTATATTTTTTTGCACTTATTTTTAGTGTTACTTTATATTTTTCCTTTGTAACATTGCAAAATAATTCTGAAGTATGGGACGCTGTTCAAATGAGCGGAACGGCCACAGCAGGATTTAAGGCAGCAACTTATATTCTATATTTTATCGTTTTGTTCTTCGTCCTATATGCAAATCACTTATTTATGAAGCGACGTAGCAAGGAAATCGGCTTGTACCAATTGATAGGCATGACAAAGGGATTGATTGTCCGTTTATTAGCAATCGAAAACATTTTATTATTTGTTGGGGCTGTTATTTTAGGAATGCTTGCTGGTTTCTTTAGCTCTCGTGTATTTGCGATGATTTTATTACGTGTACTTGAAAAAGAAGCGCTTGTAACTATGACGTTTAGTACACAGGCATTACAGCAGTCAATGATTGTCTTTACCATTCTTTTAATCATTGTCCTTGTACAGATGGCTTGGATGATCCATCACGTTTCATTATTATCATTATTTAGCGCAGCCAAACAAGCAGACGAGCGTGTAAGACGTTTTAGTGCATTACAAATGGCAATTGGCTTTATCGGGCTTGTCCTGATTGTTTATGGCTACTATGCGTCAACAAAGTTATTTGATATTGAATCTGCAGGTAACCTATTTATCAATATGATTATCATATTAGCTACTACAATAGGCGGGACATTCCTTGTCTTTCGTTTCTCAGTCGCATTTATTATGAATACGATTCGTTTAAAGAAAAAAGGGCATCTATCAATTCGAGATGTACTAGCATTAACGCCAATTATGCATCGTATGAAGAGTAACGCAAAGTCTTTAACACTTATCACCGTGTTAACTGGTGTATCGCTAGGTGTAACGACTTTATCCTATATCGCCTACTATTCGTCAGAGGCATCTGCATATAGCCAAGTACCAGGTGATTTCATTCTGCTTGAGGGGCAAGGTACTCAATTTTTAGATGAGTTAGAGAACAATAACATTGCCTATGATAAAGTAGATTATCGTTTACAAGGTGTAACAGCTTCGGTAGGTCAATTAATGTCTAAAAAGCAAAAGGATAATCCTTTATATACAATGGAAGGAACCATTTATACCATCCCACTTTCGGATTATCAGCAAAGTGTTCCAGAAGCCTCATTAACAGGTAACGATGTTATTTTAACAAACTATGGAGGGTATATGGCCGAGATGTTCCCCTTAGAGAAGGATCATGACTTAAATGTAACGGCAGGGGAGCTGAAGGAAACATTTCACGTTGTAGAAGTTCATGATAAAAGTATTATTAGTGGTGTTGTAACAGCTGGTGGTGGCGGCCCAATCTTTGTTGTGACAGATGATATGTTTACAAAATTATCTACACAATCAGAGTTTTATCCTTGGCACCAACAAACAACCATTACTTTAAAGTCAAAAGAGGAGTTAGAAAGAGCAGAGGAACTATATATTCAAACTAAAGCGGGTGTTGTTACGGCTACAGAACCTGAAGGTGAGACACAGCAATATACTCAATCATCTTATGAAGGGAAACGTAAAGATAATATTGAGTCATTAGGTCTTACAATCTTTACAACAGCATTTTTAGGATTAGCATTTTTAATGACGACTGGTAGTATTCTATACTTCAAACAAATGTCAGAGGCAGAGGAAGAGCGTGGTTCCTATACGATCCTAAGAAAAATTGGTTTTGCAGAAAGAGATATAATGAAGGGCATATATATGAAGCAAGCGTTTAATTTTGGTGTTCCATTAGTTATTGGCTTACTGCATAGCTATTTTGCTGTTAAATCAGGTTGGTTCTTATTTGGCACCGAGTTAACGGCCCCATTATGGATTGCGATGTGCTGTTATATCGCTTTATATACAATTTTCGCCATCCTTTCGGTAGGGTACTATAAAAAAGTGGTACGAGAATCATTGTAACAATTTAATAATGAGAAACTCAAAACAGTGTGATGATTCTATTTCACACTGTTTTTATTTTGAAACCGTGAAAATCCTTGACTTTCAATTATCAGAATAATAAAGTTTAACATGTTAGTAATTTAGCAAGTGAAAGTGAAGTGTGGTTATGAATGCAGTTATAATGGCGGTAGCCGTTATGTTAATATTAAGCTTACTCCGAATTAATGTGGTTCTTTCCTTAGTTTTAGGAGCCTTTGTTGGTGGCCTGACAAGTGGGATGGGCATTGAAGCAACCGTCCAATCCTTTACAGAAGGGTTAGGGGCAGGAGCAACAATTGCTTTAAGCTATGGTCTTCTTGGCGGTTTTGCTATTGCCATTGCCAAAACAGGAATACCAGAATTAATGATTGCTGGAATGTTAAACATCCTCAACGGAGAAAGTAATAGAAAAGGGTTAGTGAAGGTCTTAATTTTTTTCCTTATTTTCGTGATGTCTATTTTATCTCAAAATGTCATTCCTATTCATATTGCTTTTATTCCATTAATGATACCTCCCATTTTAAAAATTTTAAATATGTTGGAAGTTGATCGACGTATAATTGCAACCCTAATTGCTGTAGGCTTAATAGGTACTTACAGTTTTGTGCCTGCTGGTTTTGGAGCGATTTTTCAAGATATCGTGGCAACGCAAGTGTCGGAGGCTGGAATGACAGTATCTTCACGTGATGTTCCTGCAGCAATGGCGATCCCAGTGCTAGGCATGCTGGTAGGGTTGATTATGGCTTTCATTATTTATCGTAAGCCACGACAGTATAGACAGGATGATGTGGAGACGGAATCATTAAATGTTAACGTCACCAAGTATGTTATGTTTTCTACTGGACTTGCATTAGTTGTAGCGTTATGTGCGCAAGTACTAACAGATTCAATGATTGTAGGTTCGTTCGCTGGCATTATGATCATGTATTTTACAGGTGCGCTTAAATGGAAAGAGGCAGATGATATTCTATCTGAAGGAATGAAGATGATGGCCTTTATCGGGTTTGTAATGATTGCGGCAAATGGTTTCGCAGCAGTTATTAATGCTACTGGCGATGTGGACAGTTTAATTACAAGCTCTATTACTATTCTACAAGGAAATAGAAGTCTAGCGATCTTTATCATGTTGGTTGTTGGTTTAGTTGTAACGATGGGGATTGGTTCATCGTTCGCAACAGTGCCTATTATTGCTACGTTATTTGTTCCTTTAGCACAAGGGTTAGGATTGAGTCCTTTAGCAATACTATGTTTAATTGGTACGGCAGGTGCGTTAGGAGATGCAGGCTCTCCAGCTTCAGATTCAACACTTGGACCGACTGCAGGTTTAAACGTAGACGGACAGCACCATCATATTTGGGATACCTGTGTCCCGACATTTATTTTTATTAACATTCCCCTGATTGTATTTGGCTGGATTGCCTGTGTTTTCTTTTTATAAGTTAGAAGTAGTTTCTATAAACTATAGAGACTACTTCTAACAAGTTGTTTGAAATGTCCGAAAACGTTGATATAACAACCTTAAGTGTTGCATTATGTTTTAAAATTTTATATACTAGTAAACGGCTTAAATAAGCGAAGAAAATAGTAGTACTAAGAATATCTGCAACATTTAAAAGAATTTAGCGAAAAGACTTGCTTATTCTTTTTTTATTGTATATAATGTTGAATGTTGGTCTTTGACTGCGATGAAGCGAGAGGTTGCCGACACACCCGGCCGCTTTGCCATGGCGGTGTGTGGGAGAATTTTCGTGGAGAATGTCTAGAAAATAGGCGAGAAGGAGGGAAAATAATGGCAAAACAAAAGATTCGTATTCGTTTAAAAGCGTATGATCACCGTATTTTAGATCAGTCTGCTGAGAAAATTGTGGAAACTGCAAAACGTTCAGGTGCAAGTGTATCAGGTCCGATTCCACTTCCAACTGAGAAGTCTGTGTACACAATTCTTCGTGCGGTTCACAAGTATAAAGATTCTCGTGAACAATTCGAGATGCGTACGCATAAACGTCTGATCGATATCGTTAACCCAACACCACAAACTGTTGATGCGTTAATGAAACTTGATTTACCATCTGGCGTTGATATCGAAATCAAACTTTAATGGTAAAAACAATATAACTTTTTAAAACTTACAGGAGGTGTGACAAATGGCTAAAGGAATCTTAGGTAGAAAAATTGGTATGACACAAGTTTTCGCTGAAAACGGCGATTTAATCCCGGTAACAGTTATCGAAGCTACTCCAAACGTAGTTCTTCAAAAGAAAACTGTTGAAACAGACGGCTACGAAGCAATTCAAGTTGGTTTCGAAGATAAGCGCGTTAAGCTTTCTAATAAACCAGAACAAGGTCACGTAGCAAAAGCGAACACTGCTCCTAAGCGCTTCATTCGTGAATTCCGCAACGTGAACGTGGAAGAATACGAAGTTGGTCAAGAAGTCAAAGTAGAAATTTTCGCAGAAGGCGATGTAATTGATGTAACAGGTGTTACTAAAGGTAAAGGTTTCCAAGGTGTTATCAAACGCCACGGTCAATCTCGTGGTCCAATGGCCCACGGTTCTCGTTACCACCGTCGTCCTGGTTCAATGGGTCCAGTTGCTCCGAACCGCGTATTCAAACAAAAGAAATTACCTGGTCAAATGGGTGGCAATGTAGTTACAATCCAAAACTTAGAAATCGTGAAAGTTGATACAGATCGTAACTTACTACTTGTTAAAGGTAATGTTCCTGGTTCTAAAAAAGCTCTAGTTACAGTAAAAACTGCAATTAAAGCTAAGTAATCACTTCAGGAAAGGAGGAAACAGGAATGACAAAAGTATCTGTACTTAGTCAAACAGGTGCTTCAGTTGGTGAAATCGAATTAAACGATGCGATCTTCGGAATCGAGCCAAATGAAGCAGTATTATTCGACGCTGTAGTAGCTCAACGTGCTTCTCTTCGTCAAGGTAATCACAAGGTTAAAAACCGTTCTGAGGTTGCTGGTGGTGGTCGTAAACCATGGCGTCAAAAAGGAACTGGTCGTGCTCGTCAAGGTTCTATCCGTTCTCCACAATGGCGCGGCGGTGGTATCGTATTCGGTCCTACTCCACGTAGCTACTCTTATAAATTACCTAAAAAAGTTCGTCGTTTAGCTCTTAAATCAGCTTTATCAGCTAAAGTAGTAGAACAAAACTTCTTAGTTCTTGATGCTCTAACTCTAGCAGCACCAAAAACAAAAGAATTCACAAAAATTCTTAAAGATCTTTCTTTAGAGAAAAAATCTTTATTCGTAACTGCTGACCTAGATGAAAACGTAGCATTATCTGCTCGTAACATCCCAGGTGTAACAGTTTTAACTGCAAATGGAATCAACGTTCTTGATCTATTAGGTCATGATAAAGTTGTATTCACTAAATCTGCAGTAGAAAAAGTTGAGGAGGTGCTTGGATAATGGAAGCACGTGATATTTTAAAACGTCCGGTCATTACTGAGCGTTCTTCAGAACTTATGGCAGAGAAAAAGTATACTTTCGAAGTAGACACTCGCGCTAACAAAACTCAAGTAAAAGACGCTGTAGAAGAAATCTTTGGCGTAAAAGTTGAGAAAGTAAACGTTCTTAACTACAAAGGTAAATTCAAGCGTGTTGGCCGTTACGGTGGTTACACTAACAAACGTCGTAAAGCGATTGTTAAATTAACTGCTGATAGCAAAGAAATCGAATTATTCGAAATGTAATCCTTAATGGATATATGATTTGAACACTCAAGAAGGAGGGAAACACAATGGCGATTAAAAAGTATAAACCTACCTCTAATGGTCGTCGTAACATGACGTCATTAGACTTTGCGGAAATTACAACTAACAAGCCTGAGAAATCATTGCTTGAACCAACTAAACGCAAAGCTGGTCGTAACAACCAAGGTAAAATCACTGTTCGTCATCATGGTGGTGGTCATAAGAAGCAATACCGTGTTATCGATTTCAAACGTGTTAAAGATGGCATTCCGGCAAAAGTTGCTACTATTGAATATGATCCAAACCGTTCTGCGAATATCGCATTAATCAACTACGCTGATGGAGCAAAAGCTTACATCTTAGCACCAAAAGGTCTAGAGGTTGGTCAAACAATCGTTTCTGGTCCAGATGCTGATATTAAAGTAGGTAACGCATTACCATTAGCAAACATTCCAATGGGTACAACAATCCATAACATCGAGTTAAAACCTGGTAAAGGTGGACAATTAGTACGTTCAGCTGGTACTTCTGCTCAAGTACTTGGTCGTGAAGATAAGTACGTAATCGTTCGTCTACAATCTGGTGAAGTACGTTTAGTTTTAGCTACTTGCCGCGCTACAATCGGTCAAGTTGGTAACGAACAACACGAACTTGTACACATCGGTAAAGCAGGTCGTAGCCGTTGGTTAGGTAAACGCCCAGAAGTTCGTGGTTCTGTAATGAACCCTAACGATCACCCACACGGTGGTGGTGAAGGACGTTCTCCAATCGGACGTAAATCACCAATGACTCCTTGGGGTAAACCAGCACTTGGTTACAAAACTCGTAAGAAGAAAAACAAATCGGATAAATTTATCATCCGTAGTCGTAAAAAATAAAGTGATTAAACTACGGTTCTATGTGAGAGCCGTGGTGGAATCACGGAGGGAGGTTCCTACATGGGTCGCAGCTTGAAAAAAGGACCTTTTGTTGATGACCACTTAATGAAAAAAGTGGAAGCACAAGAGGCTTCTGAGAAAAAACAAGTTATTAAAACTTGGTCACGCCGTTCTACAATCTTCCCGAACTTCATCGGTTTAACGATTGCTGTATATGATGGACGTAAACATGTTCCTGTATACGTAACAGAAGATATGGTAGGCCATAAACTTGGTGAGTTCGCACCGACACGTACTTACAAAGGTCACGGTGCAGACGACAAGAAAACAAGACGCTAATTTTGAGAGGAGGTAAATCCTAATGACACAAGCTAAAGCTATCGCTCGTACAGTACGCATTGCTCCTCGTAAAGTACGTCTAGTTGTAGACTTAATCCGAGGTAAGCAAGTTGGTGAAGCAGTTGCAATTTTACGTCATACTCCAAAAGCGGCGTCTCCAGTCGTTGAGAAAGTATTAAAATCTGCAGTTGCTAACGCTGAGCACAATTACGATCTTGACATCAACTCTTTAGTAGTTTCTGAAGTATTTGTTGACGAAGGTCCAACATTAAAACGTTTCCGTCCACGTGCACAAGGACGTGCAAGCGCAATTAACAAACGCACAAGCCACATTACTCTAGTGGTATCTGAGAAGAAGGAGGGTTAATCCGTGGGTCAAAAAGTACATCCAATAGGACTACGCGTTGGTATTATTCGTGACTGGGAGTCAAAATGGTACGCTGAAAAAGACTATGCAACTCTACTTCACGAAGACATCAAAGTGCGTAAATATATTGAAACGGCTCTTAAAGACGCTTCTGTTTCTAAAGTAGAAATCGAACGTGCTGCAAACCGTGTAAACATTACAATTCACACTGCGAAACCAGGTATGGTAATCGGTAAAGGTGGTACTGAAGTTGAAAACCTTCGTAAATACCTTAGCGATTTAACTGGTAAACGTGTACACATCAACATTATCGAAATCAAACGTGCTGATCTTGACGCTCGTCTAGTAGCTGAAAACATCGCTCGTCAATTAGAAAACCGTGTATCATTCCGTCGTGCGCAAAAGCAAGCGATCCAACGCACAATCCGCGCTGGTGCAAAAGGAATTAAAACACAAGTATCTGGTCGTTTAGGTGGCGCTGATATCGCGCGTGCTGAACATTATAGTGAAGGAACTGTTCCACTTCATACTCTACGTGCTGACATCGACTATGCACACGCAGAAGCTGATACTACTTACGGTAAATTAGGCGTTAAAGTATGGATCTACCGTGGTGAAGTTCTTCCTACGAAGAAATCTGTGGAAGGAGGCAAATAATATGTTATTGCCTAAACGCGTTAAATACCGTCGTGAACACCGCGGCAACATGCGTGGCGAAGCGAAAGGCGGTAAAGAAGTAACTTTCGGCGAATGGGGCTTACAAGCTCAAACTGCTAGCTGGATTACTAACCGTCAAATCGAATCTGCTCGTATCGCGATGACTCGTTACATGAAACGTGGCGGTAAAGTTTGGATTAAAATCTTCCCACATAAACCTTACACTAAAAAACCTCTAGAAGTCCGCATGGGTTCTGGTAAAGGTTCTCCTGAAGGTTGGGTAGCAGTAGTTAAACCAGGAAAAGTAATGTTCGAAATTGCTGGCGTATCTGAAGAAGTTGCACGTGAAGCACTTCGTTTAGCATCACACAAACTTCCTGTTAAATGTAAGATCGTAAAACGTCAAGAAACTGGTGGTGAATCTAATGAAAGCTAATGAAATCCGTGACCTTGCTACTTCTGAAATAGAATTAAAAGTGAAATCACTGAAAGAAGAGCTTTTCAACCTTCGCTTCCAATTGGCGACTGGTCAATTAGAAAACACAGCTCGTATTCGTGAAGTGCGTAAAGCAATCGCGCGTATGAAAACTGTTATTCGTGAAAGAGAAATCAGTGCAAATAACTGATAAAGGAGGTTTTCAAGTATGACTGAGCGCAATCAACGCAAAGTTTACACGGGCCGCGTTGTTTCAGATAAAATGGACAAAACTGTAACTGTTTTAGTTGAAACTTACAAAAAGCACAAGCTTTATGGTAAGCGTGTAAAATACTCTAAAAAGTTTAAAGCTCATGATGAGTTAAACACAGCGAAAATCGGTGATATCGTACGTATCATGGAAACTCGCCCGCTATCAGCTACTAAACGTTTCCGTCTAGTAGAAGTTGTAGAAAAAGCGGTTATTATTTAATAACTATTTCGGAACAACCAATTTCCGAAGGGAGGTAACCTAAGTGATCCAACAAGAAAGTCGTATGAAAGTTGCTGACAACTCAGGTGCACGTGAAGTTCTTACAATTAAAGTGCTTGGTGGCTCTGGCCGTAAAACTGCTAACATCGGTGATATCGTTGTTTGTACAGTTAAGAAAGCAACACCAGGTGGCGTTGTCAAGAAGGGTGACGTTGTTAAAGCTGTTATCGTTCGTACTAAATCAGGCGTTCGTCGTAAAGACGGCACGTACATCAAATTTGATGAAAATGCTTGTGTAATTATTCGTGATGATAAATCACCACGCGGAACTCGTATTTTCGGACCTGTTGCACGTGAACTACGTGACAGCAACTTCATGAAAATCGTTTCTCTAGCTCCAGAAGTTCTTTAATTTCATGACAGTGCCAATCAAGGAGGTGCGACAGCATGCATGTAAAAAAAGGTGACAAGGTTAAGGTGATCACTGGTAAGGATAAAGGCAAAGAAGGCGTAATCCTTGCAGCTTACCCAAAACAAGATCGCGTTCTTGTTGAAGGTGTGAACATCGTGAAAAAACACGTTAAACCTAACCAATTGAATCCACAAGGTGGTATTGTAAGCCAAGAGGCTGCAATTCACGTTTCGAACGTAATGCTAATCGATCCTAAATCTGGCGAGCCGACTCGTGTAGGTTATAAAATCGAAAACGGTAAAAAAGTTCGTGTAGCAAAAAAATCAGGTGCAGTAATCGACTAATTAGTATAAATAGAAGGGAGGTACACACATGAGCCGCCTAAAAGAAAAATATTTAAATGAAGTTTCACCTGCTCTTATGAGCAAATTTGGATATAAATCAGTTATGCAACTACCAAAAGTTGAGAAAATCGTTATCAACATGGGTGTTGGTGATGCAGTTCAAAACTCAAAAGCGCTAGATGCAGCTGTTGAAGAATTAACAATTATCACTGGTCAAAAACCAGTAGTAACTAAAGCGAAAAAATCGATCGCAGGTTTCCGTCTTCGTGAAGGTATGCCTATCGGTGCTAAAGTTACATTACGCGGTGAGCGTATGTATGAATTCTTGGACAAATTAATTTCTATCTCACTACCTCGTGTACGTGACTTCCGTGGTGTTTCTAAAAAAGCATTCGATGGTCGCGGTAACTACACTTTAGGTGTTAAGGAACAATTAATTTTCCCAGAAATCGATTACGATAAAGTTTCAAAAGTACGCGGTATGGACATCGTGATCGTAACGACAGCGAATTCTGACGAAGAAGCTCGCGAGTTATTGACACAATTCGGTATGCCGTTCCAAAAGTAATCAAACAAGGAGGGCGAAAACGTGGCTAAAAAATCTATGATCGTTAAACAACAACGTAAGCAAAAGTTTAAAGTGCAAGAGTATACACGTTGTGAACGCTGTGGTCGTCCACATTCAGTATATCGCAAATTCAAACTTTGCCGTATTTGTTTCCGAGAACTTGCATATAAGGGACAAATTCCTGGCGTGAAAAAAGCCAGCTGGTAATCCCCTAATTTGGGAAGGAGGTAAATGTAATGACAATGACTGATCCGATTGCAGATATGCTTACTCGCATTCGTAATGCGAACATGGTTCGTCACGAGAAGTTAGAAGTACCAGCTTCCAACGTGAAAAAAGAGATCGCTGAAATTTTAAAGCGTGAAGGTTTCGTACGTGACGTAGAATACGTGGAAGACAACAAACAAGGTATCATCCGTATCTTCTTAAAATACGGTAAAGATAACGAGCGTGTTATCACTGGCTTAAAACGTATTTCTAAACCTGGATTACGTGTATATGCTAAAACAAATGAAGTACCTAAAGTATTGAACGGTCTTGGTATCGCTTTAGTGTCAACTTCACAAGGTTTATTAACAGATAAAGAAGCTCGCGCTAAACAAGTTGGCGGAGAAATTCTAGCATACGTTTGGTAATTAGCAATAAATGAATGGAGGTGCAACTAAATGTCTCGTGTAGGTAAAAAAATTATCGAGGTACCTGCTAACGTAACTGTTACTGTTGATGCAAACAACACTGTTACTGTTAAAGGTCCTAAAGGCGAACTTGTTCGTTCTTTCCACCAAGATATGAAAATTGAGCAAGAAGGTAACGTAATCACTGTATCTCGTCCTTCTGAATCAAAAGAACACCGCACAAACCACGGTACTACTCGTGCGCTTCTTGCGAACATGGTTACTGGTGTTTCTGCAGGTTTCGAAAAAGCTTTAGAACTTATCGGTGTTGGTTACCGTGCGCAATTACAAGGTAAAAAACTTGTACTTAACGTTGGTTACTCTCATCCAGTAGAGTTCACACCTGAAGATGGTCTTGAAATTGAAGTTCCTTCTAACACTAAAATCATCGTAAAAGGTATCAGCAAAGAACGCGTTGGTGCTCTTGCATCTAACATCCGTGACGTTCGTCCACCAGAGCCTTATAAAGGTAAAGGTATTCGTTATGAAGGCGAATATGTACGTCGTAAAGAAGGTAAAACAGGTAAATAATGCTGCTTAAGCATTAGAAAGGAGTGACCCTTGTGATTACGAAACAAGATAAAAATCAGGTTCGTAAAAAACGTCATGCTCGTGTACGTTCTAAAATTTCGGGTACTGCTGAGCGTCCACGCTTAAACGTATTCCGTTCTAACAAGAACATTTACGCGCAACTTATCGATGACGTAGCAGGCGTAACAATTGTTAGCGCATCTTCTCAAGAAAAAGGTTTCGAAGGTGCTGGTAGCAATGTTGACGCAGCAACTAAAGTCGGTGAAACAATCGCAAAACGCGCTACGGAAAAAAATATTACTGCTGTAGTATTTGACCGTGGTGGTTACTTATATCATGGACGCGTTAAAGCTTTAGCTGAAGCTGCACGTGAGAACGGTTTAGAATTTTAATAAGAAGGAGGGACACATTTCATGAGTCGTATTGACGCAAACAAACTTGGAGAACTTGAAGAACGCGTAGTTACTATTAACCGTGTTGCTAAAGTTGTTAAAGGTGGACGTCGCTTCCGCTTCACAGCATTAGTTGTAGTTGGCGATAGAAACGGTCATGTTGGTTTCGGTACTGGTAAAGCTCAAGAGGTGCCAGATGCTATCCGCAAAGCTGTTGAAGATGCGAAGAAAAACTTAATCGAAGTGCCACGCGTAGGTGGAACAACTCCACACTTAGTGCAAGGTCGCTTTGGTGCAGGAGAAATCCTAATCAAACCTGCTGCTCCTGGTACAGGAGTTATCGCTGGTGGTCCAGTACGTGCCGTACTAGAACTTGCTGGTATTACTGATATTCTTTCAAAATCACTTGGATCTAACACACCAATTAACATGGTGCGTGCTACAATTCAAGGTTTAACTGAATTAAAACGCGTAGAGGACGTAGCTAAATTACGTGGTAAATCAGTGGAAGAACTATTAGGATAAGGGGGGAAAGATAATGGCTAACAAATTAGAAATCACCCTTACTAAATCTGTGATTGGTACTAAACCTGCACAACGCAAAACTGTTGAAGCTTTAGGTTTACGTAAATTACACCAAACTGTAGAGAAAGCTGATAACGCAGCTACTCGCGGTATGCTTGATAAAGTAGCTCACTTAGTTACTGTAAAAGAAATTTAATTTTCAATTATTGAACAAGGAGGTGCCACCCACTATGAAACTGCATGAGTTAAAACCAGCAGAAGGTTCTCGTAAGCAACGCAATCGCGTTGGTCGTGGTATCGGTTCTGGTAACGGTAAAACAGCAGGTAAAGGTCATAAAGGTCAAAACGCTCGTTCTGGTGGCGGTGTACGCCCAGGCTTTGAGGGCGGTCAAAACCCATTATTCCGTCGTTTACCTAAACGTGGCTTTACGAACATCAACCGTAAAGAATACGCGATCGTTAACCTTGATGCTTTAAACCGTTTCGAAGACGGTGCAGAGGTAACTGCTGCATTATTACTTGAAACTGGTCTAGTGAGCAACGAAAAAGCTGGAATTAAAGTTCTTGGTAACGGAACTCTTAATAAAAAGCTTACTGTTAAGGCTCATAAATTCTCAGCTTCAGCTAAAGAAGCAATTGAGAATGCCGGCGGAACTACTGAGGTGATTTAATGTTTCAGACAATCTCTAACTTTATGCGTGTTCGAGATATAAGAAATAAAATCATTTTCACTCTTTTAATGTTAATCGTTTTCCGTATTGGAACATTTGTTCCGGTACCTAACGTTGACGCTAATGTATTAAAGGCAACTGATGAGTTTAACCTCGTTGGTTTCCTCAATACTTTTGGCGGTGGTGCTTTAAAGAACTTCTCCATCTTTGCGATGGGGATTATGCCTTACATCACAGCCTCAATCATTGTTCAGTTATTGCAAATGGACGTAGTACCGAAATTTGCTGAGTGGGCAAAGCAAGGTGAAGTCGGAAGACGTAAGCTTGCACAATTCACTCGCTACTTTACTATTATTCTTGCTTTTATCCAATCATTCGCAATGTCATTCGGTTTTAACAGAATGTACGGTGGATCATTGATTAAAGAAGAAGGCGTTCTAACGTATGTTACAATTGCTATAGTATT